>JAZRWX010000225.1:0-12300 GCA_045599905.1 Acutalibacteraceae bacterium | reverse complement strand
TGGCTCACAGAACGACATGGCTACGATCCGACTTAGATTTTTCGGGTGAATTTTGTGAATTTTGAAGAAAAAAAGGTATTCTTAATCAACGTTTCCGTACTGGCGATCATAGCGGTGGCGGTGATCGCGGTATCCAGACTGCTGATCGGTTATTTGTTTCCCTTTGTGATCGGAACGGTTTTGGCGTTTGTTGTGCAGAAACCGGCTGATCGTATTGCAAAGCGAATCCGGGTGAAACGCGGTATTGTATCGGCGATAATGGTTGCGGTGATTTATCTGATCGGTGTCGGGATTGTTGTGATAGCGATTTGGCAGATATTATCAAACGCGCAGAACTGGTTGACGTATTTGTCCGAAAAATTGCGTGCGGTCGAACCGTTCGCGGAAAAACTGCTGCAAAAAATGTCGGGCATGACAAAACGGCTTCCGCAGGATTATTCCGACGCGATTCAGACGACCGTTCAGAATACCGTTCAGACGCTGATCGACCGACTGACTGCATCTGTTTCAAAGTTTGCCGCGCTGACGGCAGGGAAGATCCCGTCTATTTTATTCAGTATGATCGTTACGGTCGCCGCCAGTTGTTATATCGCAAAAGACTACGGTGCGTTGACCAAATTTATCAAGGGATTTTTGCAAGACGGAACGATTTATAAAATCGTCCGTATCCGTAATATCCTTGTAAATGATGTTTTGAAATTTTTTTGGGGATATCTTATTCTTGCCGCTCTTACTTTTGCAGAACTGTTTGCCGGCCTGTTGTTACTGAGGGTGCGGCACGCGTTTATCTTTGCGTTGCTGATTGCATTCATTGATATCCTTCCGGTTCTCGGAAGCGGAACATTTTTGATTCCATGGGCTGTTTTCAGTTTGATTTCAGGCGGATTACTTCGTGGAATCGGTCTGCTGGGCATTTATGCCGTTATTACGGTCATTCGTTATTTTGTCGAGCCGAAAGTGGTCGGTAATCAGTTGGGAATTCGTCCGGTCTTCATGCTGTTGGTGATGTTTTTAGGATTAAAGGTCGGCGGTTTGGGCGGTCTATTGCTATTTCCGATCGTTTTTATCGTTGTGATCGATTATTATAAAATGCAGATGAAAGAAGAAACGCCGGTTGGCACAGCTTGGTGAAATCGGCATAGTATGATAGTGTTCAAGCCGTATGGTATGACGGGTGAACGGGAGTGATCAGATGAAACGGTTTCGAATTTCTACGGGAACGATTACCTATGCGATAAAGGGCAGAGATCTGTTGCGGCGTCACAGATTTAAGGTCAATATTGAAAGAACGCATTCAAGTGAAAACGGTTCGGGGTGCGGTTACTCGTTGGTTTTGTCCGGTGATCTTTCGCCGGCGGAGGAACTGCTTCGTAAAGCAGGGGTAAAAATTCTTGAAATTGAAGAATTATGAGCAAAGCCGTCACAATTAAATGTGGCGGCTTTTTACTGTTGTAAAGGGGTAGAAAATGATTTATTTAGATAACGCCGCAACCACCGGAAGAAAACCGCAACCGGTGATGCGCGCGGTACAGAAGGCGTTACGGGAATACAGTGCGAATCCGGGACGAAGCGGTCATCGTGATTCTATGAAAGCGGCAATGGAAATTTATAAAGTGCGTGAAAAAACAGCGGCTTTTTTCGGCGCGGAAGAACCGGAAAGCGTGATTTTTACCGCAGGATGTACGTATAGTATCAATTTTGTTATCAAAGGGGTGTTGACAGGTACGGATCATGTGATCGTTTCTGACCTTGAACACAATGCCGTGTTGCGCCCGGTGGTGGCAAGCGGCGCGGATTATGATATTGCCGAAGTGTCTTTTGATAACGATGAAAAAACCGTTAATAACTTCAAAAAACTGATACGACCATCCACAAAATTGATTTTCGTGACCGGCGCTTCCAACGTTTTCGGAAAGTGCTTACCGATCGAAAGACTGGGGAATTTATGTCGGGAAAAAGGAATACTGTTCGGTGTCGATGCGGCACAGACAGCCGGACTGCGGCCTATCGACATGGCAAAACAGAATATTGACTATCTTTGTGTGGCACCGCATAAGGGGTTATACGCGCCAATGGGCGTAGGGGTTTTAATTGCGCGTAAACCGATCGATCATACGCTTGTCGAGGGCGGTACCGGCACCGACTCAATGAATCTGTATCAGCCGGACGAATTTCCTGAACGACTTGAAAGCGGTACGCTCAACGTTCCAGGTATTCTGGGACTTTCAGCAGGTATTGATTTTGTCCGCGAACATGGTGGAAATGACGTTGTCTGCCGTGACGAAATGAGAAAAACGGTATGGTTTTATGACCGTCTTTCGGAACTTGAAAAAATGATTTTGTACACACCGCGGCCGCAAAACCCGGACTGGGTTCCGGTATTATCCTTTAATCTGACCGGATGGTCAGCCGCGCAAACCGCCGATTGGCTTAACATCAACGGCGTGGCGGTGCGCGCCGGTCTGCATTGCGCGCCGTTGGCGCATAGAAAAGTCGGAACCGAAAACGACGGAACGGTTCGCATTTGTCCTTCGGTGTTTACAACTGATGCCGAATTCTCAATATTATACAAAATGCTAAAAAACTATAAATAAATATTAAATTTAGTATTGATTGCATCAAAATTTTATGTTAAAATATTGAAGGAGAATTATATTTTTAACAAGGAGCGTTACTGTGGCTATTTGGGATGAACTGTATACGATCTGGAATCAGACACTTGATGCCATAATACACATCCGTGTATTTGATATTATTGATGTTTTAGTGATAGCTTATCTTGTCTATAAGGCAATCGGATTCTTACGCGAAAACCGTGCCGGACAGCTGGTGAAGGGTTTATTCATACTGGCTGTCGCGTATGTCTGTGCGGAATGGTTTGATTTGATCATGATCCGTTGGCTTTTGTCGGTCATTATGGGCTCTGCCATTGTTGCGCTTGCTATCGTTTTTCAACCGGAACTGCGGCGCATTCTCGAAAAATTAGGACATACGCGTTTCAGCCGGAATCAACTGCTGGATGAGGAAGAAGCGCGCATTTCCAGATGTATTGATAATATCGGTAAAGCCGTCGGTCAAATGCAGGAACGGAAAATCGGTGCGCTGATCGTTTTTGAACGGCAGACACAGTTGGGTGATGTTATTAACACCGGAACGATTTTAGATGCCGAAGTTTCCGTTTCTTTGACCGGAAATATTTTTTTCCCGAATTCACCGTTGCATGACGGTGCCTTGATCGTTCGTGACGGAAAACTATTTGCGGCAGGTTGTATTTTACCCTTGTCACAAAGTAATGAAATATCCTCCCGCTTGGGGACACGCCACCGTGCCGGCATCGGTATGACGGAAAATTCCGATGCGATCGCGCTGATCGTATCGGAAGAGACCGGCGCAATTTCCATTGCGCAGAACGGACAGATCAAGCAGAACTACAATGCGATTTCTGCCGCCGCGGAACTGCATCGTTTGATGCTGAATACAGATGTTGAAAAGAACACGGTTCTGACCAAAGTCAGAAGGATCAGCCCATTCAATCATCCGAAGAATTCGAAAAAATCATAAGGAGGAAAGGCAATATGCCAGTTACCAATGCAATCAGCCGCTTTATCAGCCGTTTGTTTTCAAATAAGCGCTTTAATATTGCTTTTTCTTTGATATTCGCTTTTATATTCTGGATCATCATTTCGGTAAAGCAAAGCCCGACGCGTGAGCGCACCTTTACCGACGTCAGTCTGGCGGTGACCATTGAAAATACCGTTGTCGCGAATCAGGGGCTGAGTATTATTTCTGATATCACGACCCCGAAATTTTCGGTCACGGTCAGTGGGCCAAACTATCTGGTCAGCGCACTGAAAAAGGATGATTTCAGTTTATCGGTTGATTTGACCGAGGTAACCGAAGCCAAAACCTATACTTTCGCGGTCAAGTCAAAGCCCAATGAAAATACGCGCACGGGATATGAATTCGTTTCCATTTCTCCGGCAAAAGTCCGAATCACTTTCGATTATATCGAGGACAAAGAATATCTGACTGCCGACCAGTCTTTAAGGGCCGGTGTCGAATATAAACTTGCCGACGGATTTATGATCAAGCCGGATTTCAAAAAAAGCCCGGCAGATTATCTGACGGATACGGATGATTTTAAAAATGTTTCCTCGGTCAGTTTGCACGGTCCGCGCAGTACTTTGAAAACGATCGATTATATTAAGGCATATACGCATATCAACGATAAATTGAATAAAACTGATTACTATAATGCCGACTTGCTGCTGTACAGTCCGAAAGGAAAATTATTGTATACCTGCATTTCTAACGGGGATTCTTATGACATTTATTCCGGGAAATTTACAAGCGATGCGGAACCGATTGATCCGACCAAGCTTTCAGTCGTCAGTACCAAATGTTTGAAATTGCAGATTCCACTGTTGAAAAACAAGGTTTTGAAGATTTCCGCTTTGGTCGATGGAAATGATGAATTGCAGGTCAAAACCGATCCCGATTCGGTCGTTGTGCGCGGTGATCCGGCGGTTATCGACGGTCTGGGTAAGGACGTTACGGCCGTTTTGAAGATTCCGCCGCGGCAAAAGGATAAGATATTCAAATTCTCCGATTTAACCTTGCCGGAACGGGTCGAACTTGCCGGTAAAAACGCTGAACAAAAAATTAACGTCAGCGTCCGGGAACGCTCAAAATAATATAAGTAATACAACGGGTCGAACAATGATGCTGCTTCACGCCCGTTGTATTCTTTTATGTACGCCGCGCGCTTCTTCTGCATAACATGTAGCGGAGGGGATCGGTGTGAAAACTATATTACTGATACTTGCCTTGATGTTTGCCGTGATCGGTATTTGCGAACTGCTGCATACCGTCCGTTTGTGGTGGCTGCTGCCGTTTGTCAGGCGCAAGAACTGTATGATCGTTTTTTTAGGCGGCAGTGAAGATCCCGTTCGGCAAATGATGTGTGCCGGTGAGGAAATGAATTGGCGCGGAACGATCTATCGTATCGCCGTATACGGTGAATTGTCCGAACGGCAGGATCAGGAGTGCCGCAAACTGGCAAAATATTATGATATGATTTTTTGCCCGATCAAATCGGTCGGTAATGTATTGGAAAATATAAACAGTATCTGAACGGTGGGATGAAACTGATGGCGGATGTTGAAAACAGTATTACGATCAAAGCTACCGTTGAGCATATCGTATACCGAAATGATCAGAACGGGTATACGGTATGCACGGCTCAAAGCGGTAATGAGCATTTAAGCATTGTCGGGAATTTCCCGTTTTTGCGTGCGGGTGATATCGGTGATTTCATCGGTAATTATACCGTTCATCCCAGTTACGGACAGCAATTTAAGGCGATTTCTTTTGAACGTGCCGCCCCTGAAAATTCCGCTGAGATCCTGCGGTATCTTTCTTCCGGCGCTATTCGCGGGATCGGTCCTGCCACCGCAAGGAAAATTGTCGAAAAATTCGGTAAGGAATCTTTGGATGTTATTAAGGACCGGCCGCAGGAATTGGCGACCGTCAATGGAATATCCCTTCAAAAAGCATATACCGTATGTGAAGAATACGCCAAACAATTCGGTATACAGGAAGTTGTTTTGCTTTTGTCACCTTATCCGATTTCGATGGAACGGTGCGCAAAAATATACCGCGTGATCGGCGGCGAAGCGGTAACACTGATCCGTGAAAATCCGTATATTCTTTGCCGTGAGGAAATCGGTGTTCCTTTTGAAATCGCGGAACAGATGGCGTCGGATTTCGATATTTCGCCGGATAACGATCAGCGTTTGGAAGCCGGCGTATTATATATTTTACGTGGAAATCTTGCAAACGGACATACCTGCCTGCCGCGCCATAAACTGATAGAAGTAGCTGTACGGTTGCTTGAAAGTGATGCTTTACGTATCGAAAGTATCTGTGACCGCCTGGCTGAACGTTTTTGCCTGCGCGCCTTTCGTATGAACGATACGGCGTTTTTGGCACTGCCGGAGTACTATGAGGCGGAAGATTACATAACTGCCCGTTTGCTGAGTATTCGCGCAAATACGATACTGACCGGTTTTGTAGACGATCTTGAAATACAGCACGTTGAAAACCGTTTGAAAATTCAATTTGAAGATTTACAGCGTGAAGCGATCCGAAAGGCGTTTTCCGGCGGTTTGATGATTTTGACCGGCGGCCCCGGAACGGGGAAGACTACAACGCTGAACGCAATGATCGAATTATTTGTAACGCGCGGATTTAATATTGAATTAGCCGCGCCGACGGGTCGTGCCGCGAAGCGAATGACCGAACTGACCGGTTATGAAGCAAAAACGATTCACCGATTATTGGAAGTGAACTGGGGACCGAACGAAGAACAGACCTTTTCCAGAAATGAAAAGAATCCGCTTGAATGTGACGTCATCATTTTGGACGAAGCTTCAATGATCGATACGATTCTGTTTGAAAATCTGTTGAAAGCACTGCGACTGTCCTGCCGGATCATATTGGTCGGGGACGTTGATCAGTTACCCAGCGTTTCCGCCGGCAACGTTTTGGGAGATCTGATCGACAGCGGATTTTTTCCGTCAGTCGCTTTGAAAAAAGTTTTTCGTCAGGCCAGTGAAAGTATGATCATTACCAATGCACACGCGGTGATCGGCGGCGAACCGATGGATCTTTCAAATAAGGGTAAGGATTTCTTTTTTATGCACCGCAATAACGCCGCAGAGGTCTGCAATACCGTTTTGGAACTGTGCGCGGAGCGTCTGCCGTTGGCGTACGGGTTTGACTCGTTGAATAACATTCAAATTCTCTGCCCGTCCCGCAAAACCGATGCCGGAACGGTCAATCTGAATAATCTGCTGCAAAGTTGTCTGAATCCGCTGGTCGGGGACAAGCCGTATATGACCTATAAGGGTATTCGCGTTTCCGCCGGTGATAAGGTCATGCAGACGAAAAATAATTATGATATTACCTGGGAACGCCCCGACGGTGAAGAGGGATGCGGTGTGTTTAACGGGGACGTCGGAACGGTGACGGCAGTCGACCGGCGTGCCGGTACGTTGCAGGTTTGCTTTGAAGACCGGACGGTCACGTATCTGGGGGATGAAGTCGGCGAACTGGAACTGGCCTATGCCGTTACCGTTCACAAGAGCCAGGGCAGTGAATTTGACTGTGTTATCATTCCGCTTTTTGATGTACCGTCACAACTGCGTTATCGGAATCTGCTGTATACCGCTATTACACGCGCTAAAAAACTGTTGGTTATCGTCGGCAGTGAAACGGTTTTGCGCGAGATGGCAAATAACGACCGTAAAATGCTGCGTTATACCATGTTGCGCGGCTTTTTGAACGAGGCGGAATGATGCGCATCTTTCATAAACTGTTTGAGGTATTTTGCAGAACATTTTATCCACGGCACTGCGTATGCTGTAATACACGTATTGTGGAAGATGAGCAAATCTGCACGTTTTGTCGACACTGGATCGAACGGATCCCGCCGGAAAAACGATGCCTGCGCTGTGGTATGATAAAAGAACATTGTCACTGTAATGCGTGTGTTTACCATTTTGAACACCTGATCGCGCCGTTTTACAATGCCGGTTTGGCACAATGCGGATTTTATCGTCTGAAATTCGGCAACCGCGCACATTATGCCCGTTTTTTTGCGGCGGAAATGGCACGCAGCGTGCGGGCTGAATATTTCGGTACCGAATTTGACGGTATCTGTTACGTTCCGATGTCACGTAAACATTTGCGCCAAAGAGGATTTGATCAGTCGAAAGAACTTGCCCGCGAACTTTCAAAACTATTAAATCTTCCGTTTTTAGAGAATTGTTTGTTCTGTCGCGCTTCCGGAAAAACACAACATACCCTGAGCTGGAACGAACGGTTTGAGGCGGCACACGGTAAATATGCCGTAACCGAACAGGTGCACGGCCGTATTTTGTTGGTCGATGATATCAAAACCAGCGGCGCAACATTGGAAGAATGCGCGCGTGAACTGCTTTTTGCCGGTGCGGACGAGGTTTGGTGTGTTACCGCGCTGATCAGTGACCCGAAATTCAAAACAATATCCGCCTATGCGCAAGAAGTTTGTAAATCGCTGTAAAATCCGGTTGCAAATGCGGAATAATTATGATATACTTGTGCAGTAAAAACTGTCTGATAAGGAGGGGAACACATGGCTACCGAAATCGGAATTGACCTTGGTACTTCAAAAACCGTTATTTTTTCCAGTTCGCAGGTCGTTTTGGAATTGCCAAGCGTTGTGACTGTTGATGCCGAAACTTTTGAACCGGTCTATTACGGTGAAAAAGCCAAACAGACTTTGGGACGCACACCGGAGTGTTTACAGTGTGTTTCTCCGATCGAACACGGCGTTATTTCCGATTATGACACTGCGGAAGCAATGTTGAAATATTATATGAAGCAGGCATTCAGTAACCGGATCATCCGTCCGCGTATTATGGCTACGTTGCCGCCCGGTCTGACCGAATTACAGCACCATTCCGTTGCGAATGTCGTCGAATCCGCCGGCGGACGCAATATCACGGTCATTGAAGGCCCGTTGGCGATCGCTTGCGGTTTGGGAATCGATTTTTCGGTTCCGCACGGTACGCTGATCGTAGATATCGGTGCAGGTACTACGGATATTGCCGTGATTTCCATGGGCGGTATCGCAGAGTGTAAATCGTTCAAGACCGCGTCAAGCGATTTCGATAATCAGATCGCACGCTATATCCGTAAGGAGTATAATGTTGAAATCGGTGCACTGACTGCCGAACAGATCAAACAGAAGATCGGAACGGTGAAAGAACGTCCGGTCGAGATCGCCATGATGGCAAAAGGTCGTAACGTATTCACAGGATTACCAGAGTCCTTTGAAATCAGTTCGGCTGAAATCATGGAGGCGATCCGGGAAACCGCCGATATGATTTGCAACGCGATTCGTTCCGTTCTGGCAAAAACCGACCCCGATCTGGTCGCCGATATTATGGCTGACGGTTTATATCTGACCGGCGGCGGAGCACTGCTGAACGGAATGGACAGTTTGATTTCCGAATTTATCGGAACGAACGTGTTTTTACTCGACGACCCGACCCACAGTGTTGTACGCGGCGCGGCTGTTGCCCTGAAAAATCCGAGTTTGTTGAAAAACGTTGATTATCAGATGCGGTCGATCCGTGAGTTGGAAATTGATTGACAGAAAAATGCCCTGCCGTTGATTTGGCAGGGCATTCAGTTTATTTCCAGCGTTTCAAAGTCGGAAACAACCGTGTACAGTGTGCTTTCATTTCATCATTGGTCATACCGGCCTGAGCGCCGTATTGCGAGCACATATCGATGTAGGTTTCCATATCCACGTTATCAATAAATTTACCGCTTTCATAGCAGTATTTGCAGTAATCTTCGCAAACGCTACCGTCACTTTCCGTACCCAATTGATCGGCGGAAACAATGGGCATACCACAGCTTTGACAGATTTTATTATTCATTATGATATTCCTTTCGAAAAACTGCTTCGCATAGGCGAAGCAGTTTTTTATCGGATCTTTTCGACGCCGATTGTCACTTTTTCACCGTTCAGATCCCATTCGCGTGTATAGCCGAACGGCTCAACAACGTTCACGGATTCCGCCAGCGTATCAGCGGCGATATCAGCGGAATAGGCGGTTGCGATGGCGGCGATCTTATCACTGCCGTTTAAGGTGATCTTGATATGATCGGTCACGTCAAAACCGGCTTCTTTCCGCATGGTCTGGATCCTGCTGACCAATTCACGGACAAAACCTTCTTCGATCAGTTCCGAGGTCAATACCGTGTCGAGCGCTACGGTGATACCGCGGTCGGTCAAGGTGAAGAAACCTTCTTTTTGCTGCGTTTCGATCAAAAGATCCTCGGTCGTCAAAGTAACGTCACCGGACGGCAGATTCAATACGATCTGTCCGTTGGAATCCAGATCCGCTTTGGCGGCGGTGCCGTCCAACGTGCTTAACGCGTTGCGGATATCACCCAACTGCTTGCCGTATTTCGGACCGACAGTACGTAATTGCGGTTTGAAACTGTAACTGACGAAACCGTCGACCGCATCGGTAAATTCAACACTCTTGATGTTCAGTTCATCTTTGATGATATCGATCATTTCATCATCCAACTGCAAATCGGTCTGAACGTACATGACCGAGAGCGGTTGACGGTTTTTGCGTGAAGAACCGTTCCGCGCGGCACGACCCAAAACAACGATTTCAAGAACGCGTTCCATTTCGGCTTCCAAATGGAGATCGATCGCATCTTGACAGACGGTCGGGAAGTCACAAAGATGAATGCTGACGGGTGCCGCATGATCAACGGTACGCACCAGATTCTGGTAGATGTTTTCAGCCAAAAACGGTATCATCGGCGCGGCGGCTTTTGCGGTGGTGACCAACGCGGTGTACAGCGTCATATACGCGGCAATCTTATCGTCGGTCATTTCGGTGCCCCAATAACGTTCACGTCCGCGGCGAACGTACCAGTTACTCATTTCATCCACAAAATCATCCAAAGCGCGCGCGGCTTCCGGAATACGGTAATTTTCAAGGTTGCCGTCAACTTCGCCGACCATGGTATTCAGTTTGGAAAGCAGCCAGCGGTCCATTACGGTCAGCTTGCAATCGGCAAGATCATATTTTGTCGGATCAAACTTGTCGATATTCGCATAGAGTACGAAGAACGCGTAAGTGTTCCACAAGGTACCTATGAATTTGTGCTGACCTTCAACAACGGCTTTTCCATGGAAACGGTTCGGAAGCCACGGGGCGGAGTTTGTGTAGAAATACCAGCGAATGGCGTCCGCACCGTAGGTTTCCAGGGCTTCCATCGGGTCAACCGCGTTGCCTTTGGACTTTGACATCTTCTGACCGTTTTCGTCCTGAACGTGTCCTAAAACGATAACGTTCTTATACGGTGCTTTGTTGAAAATCAAGGTAGAGATCGCAAGCAGGGAATAGAACCAGCCACGCGTCTGATCGACAGCTTCCGAAATGAAATCGGCCGGGAACTGCGATTCAAACAGTTCCTTGTTTTCAAACGGATAATGATGCTGGGCGAAAGGCATTGAGCCGGAGTCAAACCAGCAGTCGATCACTTCGGGCACACGGTGCATTTCTTTTCCGCATTGCGGACAGCGGATGGTTACGGCGTCGATATATGGACGGTGTAATTCGATATCCTCCGGACAGTTGTCGGACATTTCTTTCAGTTCCGCAATACTTCCAATGGAATGCAGGTGACCGCACTCACATTGCCAGATGTTCAGCGGAGTACCCCAGTAACGGTTACGGGAAATGCCCCAGTCCTGAACGTTATTCAGCCAGTCACCGAAACGGCCTTTACCGATGCTTTCGGGAATCCAGTTGATCGTATTGTTATTGGCAATCAGATCGTCCTTGACGTCGGTCATTTTTATGAACCATGATTCACGCGCATAGTAGATCAGCGGCGTATCGCAACGCCAGCAGAACGGATAATCATGTTCAAATTTCGGCGCGTCGAACAGAAGCCCCTGCGCATCCAGATCTTTCAGTACCAGCGGATCGGCATCTTTGACAAAGGTTCCCGCATAGGGCGTTTCCTCGGTCAGATTACCTTTACCGTCCACAAACTGAACAAACGGCAGATCGTAACGGCGGCCGACTTTGCTGTCATCTTCACCGAACGCCGGCGCGATATGGACGATACCGGTACCGTCAGACATGGTAACATAGGTATCGCAAACGATATAATGCGCTTTCTTATGCTGTTTTTCGGCGGCAACTCCGGCGGCTTCAAACAGCGGCACATATTCGGCGTACTCCAAATCGGTACCCAAAAAACGGCCGGTTACTTCGTAAGCCGGCTTGTCCTCGGTCGCCAATTTGCCCAAAACGGTGTCCAGCAACGCCTCGGCAAGATAATAGGTATATCCGTCAGCGGCTTTGACGCGGCAGTAGGTTTCGTTCGGGTTGACACAAAGCGCCACATTGGAGGGCAGTGTCCAGGGGGTGGTCGTCCATGCTAAGAAATAAGCATCCTCGTCCTTTTTCTTGAAGCGGACAACGGCACTGCGTTCCTTGACCGATTTGTAACCCTGCGCGACTTCGTGCGAAGAAAGCGGGGTACCGCAGCGCGGGCAATAGGGAACGATCTTGAATCCTTTGTATAACAATCCCTTATCAAATATTTGCTTTAATGCCCACCATTCTGACTCGATAAAATCATTGTGATAGGTGACGTACGGGTCATCCATATCTGCCCAGAAACCGACGGTTTTGGAAAAATCTTCCC
>JAZRWX010000224.1:0-4591 GCA_045599905.1 Acutalibacteraceae bacterium | reverse complement strand
TGCGGGATCGCGGAACAGAATATGATGGGCATTGCCGCGGGCATTGCCGCCAGCGGCAAACGGGTAGCCGCAAGTTCTTTCGCAATGTTTGCCGCGGGCCGTGCTTTTGAACAGGTCCGCAACTCAATCGGATATCCGCATCTTCCGGTGGTGATCGGCGCGACACACGCCGGCATCTCGGTCGGCGAAGACGGTGCCACGCACCAGTGCTGTGAAGATATTGCCATCATGCGTACCATTCCCGGTATGACGATCATCAACCCGGCAGACGAAACCGAAGCCAAAAAAGCGGTCTTTGCCGCGTTCGATTGTGACGGTCCGGTTTATCTGCGTTTCGGTCGTTTGGCGGTGCCGGTCGTTTTTGATGATGATTACGATTTCCAAATCGGCAAAGGCGTGGAACTGAAAGCCGGTACGGACGTTACCGTGATCGCAACGGGACTGATGGTCAACGAGGCGTTGCAGGCGTATGATCTGCTTGCCGCCAAGGGCATTTCCGCCCGTGTTATCAATATGGCGACCATCAAGCCGATCGACCGCGACATTATCATCAAAGCGGCGAAAGAAACCGGCGCGATCGTCACCGCGGAAGAACATTCCGTGATCGGCGGTCTGGGCAGTGCCGTCAGCGAAGTGGTCTGTGAAGAATGCCCCGTTCCGGTCGTAAAACTCGGTGTTTGCGACACGTTCGGACATTCCGGTCCTGCCAATGATCTGCTGGATGAATTCGGTCTGCGCGCGAAGAATATCGTTGCCAAAGTCGAAGAAGCGTTAAAACTGAAAAAGTAAACCGAAACAAAGAATGCCCGCCGAAAATCTTCCGGATTTCGGTGGGTTTGTTATTTTGCTCAAAATCTCTTGTAAAAAAGCCGGATTTCTTTACGTGTAATGCGGTTGACAACAAAATTTTTCGGCGGTATAATAAATGTTAGCGTACTAACAAAATGAAAGGGGCAAACCCTTATGACACCCGAAACAAATATCGGTTATCAGGTACGGACATTAAATAATCTGATCAAACGGGATATCGAACATTCCGAACTGTTCCAGCTGGGGCAGTCAACCGGTCTGCACGGTTGGGCGATCCGCTGGATGTACGAAAACCGTCGGAAAGATCTGTTTCAGCGTGATTTCGAGGCACAGTTTTCCATTCGCCGTTCCACCGCGTCCAACATTCTTTCACTGATGGAAAAGAACGGTATGATCCGCCGCGAAAGTGTCGATTACGATGCGCGCCTGAAAAAACTGGTGCTGACCGAACACGCGGTGGAATTTCACCGTCGGGTCCAGTGCGAGATCGAAGCGCGGGAACAACGTTTGAGAAGCAACATTACCCCCGAGGATCTTGAATGTTTTTTCAAGGTCGTCGAGCAGATCAAGGCAAACCTGGAGGAAGAACATGATTAAAAAATTTATTGGCTGTATACGGGAGTATAAAAAGCCGACCATTCTGACGCTGACCTTTATCATGCTGGAAGCGGTCATCGAGTCGATCATTCCGTTTATCACCGCGAATCTGATCAACGATATCGAAGCAGGAAAGGGCTTGAAACCCACCCTGATTTACGGCAGTGTCCTGGTCGTTCTGGCGTTGATGTCATTGGCAAGCGGCGGTATTGCCGGTTTTACCTGTGCCAAGGCATCGGCGGGATTTTCCAAAAACCTGCGCCACGATATTTTCTATAAGGTGCAGGGTTATTCGTTTGAAAATATCGACCATTTCTCGACTTCTTCACTGGTGACCCGTCTGACGACCGACGTCAACAACGTGCAGATGGCGTTCATGATGATCATCCGCATTGCCGTTCGCGCGCCGCTGCTGCTGATCTTTTCCATCATTATGGCGTATATCACGGGCGGAAAACTGGCAACGACCTTTGTGGTGCTGGTTCCGTTCCTCGTTTGCGGATTGCTGCTGATCGCGAAATTCGCCATGCCGGCGTTCCGCAGTGTTTTCCGCAAGTATGACCGGCTGAATGAATCCATCGAAGAAAACGTCCGCGCCATGCGTGTGGTCAAGGGCTTTTCGCGTGAAGACTATGAAAAGAAAAAGTTCGGCACCGCGGCGGATAACATCCGCAAAGATTTTACCAAGGCAGAGCGTATCGTTGCGATGAACTCACCGATGATGCAGCTGTGTCTTTATACCAACATGATCGTGGTACTTCTGCTCGGTTCCAAACTGATCATCGGCGGCGCGCTGAAAGTCGGTGTTATTTCCGCCATGCTGACTTACGGATTCCAGATCCTGATGCAGTTGATGATGATCTCCATGATCTACGTCATGCTGACCATGTCGGGCGAATCCATGAAGCGTATCGCCGAAGTTCTGGATGAAACTCCGTCACTCGACAATCCGGAAAATCCCGTCATGACCGTCGCGGACGGATCGATCGATTTCGAAAACGTCGGTTTCAAATATTCAAAACACGCCCGGAACTATTCGCTGGAAGGTGTCGATCTGCATATCCGTTCGGGTATGACGGTGGGAATTCTCGGCGGTACCGGATCGGGTAAATCGTCATTGGTGCAGTTGATCCCGCGGTTGTACGACGTGACCGACGGCGCTGTCAAGGTCGGCGGTATCGACGTTCGTCAATACGATCTGGATACCCTGCGCGGCGCGGTCGCCATGGTGTTGCAGAAGAATCTGCTTTTCGCCGGAACGATCAAAGACAACCTGCGCTGGGGCAATGAAAACGCGACCGATGAGGAACTTGTGGAGGCCTGCAAACTGGCGCAGGCGGACGAATTCCTGCGCACCTTCCCCGACGGGTATGATACCTACGTGGAACAGGGCGGTACCAACGTTTCCGGCGGTCAGAAACAACGTCTGTGCATTGCGCGCGCGTTGCTGAAAAAACCGAAGATTCTGATTCTGGACGATTCGACCAGCGCGGTCGATACCCGGACAGACGCCGCGATCCGTGCCGGTTTCGCGTCCTATCTGCCCGACACGACCAAGATCATTATCGCACAGCGTGTGGCATCGGTCGAACAATCCGATCTGATCATTGTTATGGATAACGGTGCGATCGTCGGCATCGGCACACACGATGAATTACTGAAAAACTGTGATATTTACAGTGAGATTTACGAACAGCAGACGAACGGGGGTGCCGAAGAATGAGTATGGGAAGACCAAAGGGTCCCGTCGGGATGCCTCCGCGTAAAATTGATTTCGGTGCATTGGGGCGCGTTTTTAAGATCTTGATCAAAGCGTATCCGGTGCTGGTACCCATTGCCGCGTTCTGCATTCTGGTATCTTCCGCCGTTTCGGCGATCCCGTCTGTTTTTCTGAACAAGGTGATCGCGCTGATCGAAGAATGCGCGAAAGCCGGCATCAGCTGGACGGACGCCAAGGAAAAAATTCTGCCGCTGGTACTGATCCTGGGCGGACTGTACGTTTTGTCGATCATTTTCATTACATTGCAAACTCAGCTGATGGCATATATCACGCAGGGTTTCCTTTCCAAACTGCGTATTCAGATGTTTGACGGAATGCAGAATCTGCCGATCAAGTATTTCGATCAGAACAAGCACGGCGATATCATGAGTTATTATACGAACGATATCGATACTCTGCGCCAGCTGGTTTCACAGAGTTTTCCGCAGATGCTGACCTCTGTCGTCATTGTCACCACGGTATTTTCCATTATGCTGTGGTTCAGCGTTTGGATGACGTTGGTCGTAATGCTCGGCGTATTTGCCATGTTCATGGTTTCCAAGAAGATCGGCGGCGGTTCGGCGAAATACTTTATGCGTCAACAGCAGGCGGTGGCGAAAACCGAAGGTTTCGTTCAGGAAATGATGAACGGACAGAAGGTCATCAAGGTCTTCTGCCACGAGGATAACGCGAAAAAGGATTTCGACGCGGTCAACGATCAGTTGTATGAAGACGGATTCCGGGCGCACGCTTACGCCAACGCATTGGGACCGATCATTATGAATATCGGAAACGTGCTGTACGTGTTGGGCGCGACGATCGGCGGTCTGCTGATCGCGCTGAAAGTGCCGAATATCAGTTTACAGCGTCTGTTTACGGGCGAAGGAACGGTTCTGACCATTGCACTGCTGATCCCGTTTTTAAGCATGACCAAACAGTTTACCGGCAACATCAATCAGTTGTCCCAACAGATCAACTCGATCGTCATGGCGCTGGCCGGCGCCAAGCGTGTATTCACGCTGATGGATCAGGAGCCCGAGGTCGACGATGGTTACGTCACGCTGGTCAATGCCACCATCGCACCCGACGGAACGGTGACCGAAAGCGAAAAGCGTACCGGTCAGTGGGCGTGGCGGCATCCGCATGAAACGGGCGAAGTTACCTATACACCCCTGCGCGGTGACGTCCGTATGACCGACGTTGATTTCGCTTATGAAGAGGGAAAAGACGTTCTGCATGATGTTTCGGTTTATGCCGAACCGGGTCAGAAAGTTGCTTTTGTCGGCGCGACCGGTGCCGGTAAAACCACGATCACCAATCTGATCAACCGTTTTTACGATATTGCCGACGGAAAGATCCGGTATGACGGAATCAATGTCAATAAGATCAAAAAGGCGGATTTGCGCCGTTCGTTGGGCTTGGTGT
>JAZRWX010000223.1:0-7479 GCA_045599905.1 Acutalibacteraceae bacterium | reverse complement strand
GCTGTCCATAACGTGCAGTTCTTTTTGCAGAACATCCATGTGGGACAATTTATCGAATTTCACGGCATCCGGATTTGTTCTGGGGTCGCTGTCGTATACTCCGTCAACATTCGTTGCCTTAAAAATAACATCAGCACCGATTTCCGCCGCACGTAACGCGGCGGCGGTATCCGTCGAAAAGAACGGATTGCCCGTGCCGCATCCGAAAATTACGACGCGACCGCGTTCCAAATGACGGATTGCTCTATTGCGGATATACTGTTCGGCGATCTGCCGCATTTCAATCGCGGTTTGCACCCGTGCGTTGACGCCCAGTTGTTCCAACGCGTCGCACAAGGCCAGGGAATTGATTGTCGTAGCAAGCATTCCCATGTGATCCGCACGCGTGCGATCCATTTTCCCGCTGGAACGACCGCGCCAGAAATTGCCGCCGCCAACGACGATCGCAACTTCCACGCCCATATCCACACAGGTCTTGACCCGACCGCAAACATCAAGAACCTTATCAAAGTCAATACCGGAATCCTTTTCTCCGGCAAGGACTTCACCGCTGAGTTTCAGCAGTACACGTTTATAAAACGGTTTCATGACAGCACCACATTTTTATAAATATTTTCAAGTATTATTTTACAATATTCCCATAATAAAGTCAATTAGTTTTCAAGCGAAAACGCAGAAATAAATTTTGCCTTTTATTATGCCCACAAAGAAAAAGCCGGCAGGATTTCCCTACCGGCTTAAAACAAAGCAATTATTTTACCATGTTGGCAATTTCTTCTGCGAAATTATCAACGCGCTTTTCAATGCCTTCGCCCTTTTCATAACGGACAAAAGAAACGACCTTGATCGCAGCGCCGAGTTCCTTGGCAACTTTTTCAATGTACTGACCGACAGACAAATCGCCATCCTTGACGTAAGACTGTTCGACCAAGCAGTTTTCTTTATAGTATTTGCCCATTTTGCCTTCAACGATCTTCTGCAAAACCATATCCGGCTTATTGGCCATCTTCGGATCTTCTTTCATTTGTGCAACAAGGATATCCTTTTCCTTAGCAAGGGTTTCTGCCGGAACAGCGGCCGCATCCAGATAAAGCGGATTCATAGCGGCGATCTGCATGGCAACGTTTTTACCCATGGTAATGAAATCAGCATTATCGGCATCCAGATCAGTATCAAATTTGACCATGACACCGATTTTACCGCCGGCGTGGATATAGGTAACAACCTTGCCTTCAAAACGGGCAAAGCGGCGAACACTCATATTTTCACGAACTTTCAGGAACAGTTCCTGAACCATTTCTTCAACAGTCTGGCCGTTTTCGGAAGCTTTCAGCAAAGCGTCAACATCAGCCGGATTCTGTTTCGCGGCGATCGCGGCAACGTCGTCCGCTAATTTTCTGAATTCGTCACCACCGGCAACGAAGTCGGTCTCGGCATTGATTTCGACGATTGCGGCAACACCGTTTTCACAGTAAGCGGCAACGGTACCTTCGGCAGCGATACGGCTGGCTTTCTTTGCCTGAGAAGCCAAACCTTTTTCTCTTAAATAGTCAACAGCGGCATCCATGTCGCCGTCACATTCAACCAGCGCTTTTTTGCAGTCCATCATGCCGCAGCCGGTTTTTTCTCTTAAAGCCTGTACGTCTTTTGCGGTAAAAGCCATAATTCTTTCCTCCAATAATTATTCAGCCGCTTCTTCGGCGGTTTCTTCAGTTTCTTCAGTTGCTTCTTCGGCAACGGCGTCAGTACCCTGACGGCCTTCGATCACAGCGGAAGCAATGGTTTCAGCCAACAATTTGACAGCGCGGATCGCGTCATCGTTACCCGGGATGACAACATCAATTTCGTCCGGATCACAGTTGGTATCAACAATAGCGATAATCGGAATGCCGAGTTTTTTGGCTTCAGCAACGGCAATACGTTCCTTACGCGGGTCGACGATGAACAGTGCGCCCGGAATTCGGTTCATGCCCTGGATACCGCCCATGAATTTTTCAAGCTTTTCGATTTCAAGGTTGAGTTTGATAACTTCCTTTTTCGGCAGCAGATCAAAAGTGCCGTCATCACGCATGGTGCGAAGTTGATTCAAACGGTTGATACGGGTGCGGATGGTGGTGAAGTTGGTCAACATACCGCCCAGCCAGCGAGCGCTGACATACGGCATTCCGCAACGTTCTGCTTCTTCTTTGATGGAATCCTGCGCCTGCTTTTTGGTACCGACAAACAGGATGTCCTTGCCTTCTGCCGAAAGATCGCGGGCAAACATATACGCATCATTCAACTTTTTGACCGTCTTCTGCAGGTCAATGATGTAGATGCCGTTACGTTCGGTGAAGATGTACTGTGCCATCTTCGGGTTCCAACGGCGGGTCTGATGTCCGAAATGGACACCGGCTTCCAGCAACTGTTTCATGGTTACTACTGACATAATTTTTTCCTCCTGAGGTTTTCCCTCCATCCCGTCGATGATCGGGGATCAGCCCATGCTGACACCTGCCCGTTTTCAGACGGAATGTGTGTAATTTTTCACTGTCCCATTCGGACAGCCGAATAATTATATCACAAACATTTTCGTTTTGCAATACTTTTTGAAAAAAATTTCGAATTATTTCGAATTATTATTCTTGACTTTGCAATTTCAAAAGTATATAATATATTAAATATTATTTTAGGAGGTCATTGTTATGGCGTTTTATTTTGAAGAGGTTTCGCACACGTTTAATGAGTATTTACTGGTTCCCGGGTATTCCTCGGCCGAATGTATTCCGTCAAACGTCAGTTTGAAAACTCCGTTGGTCAAGTTCAAAAAAGGTGAAGAGCCTGCAATTTCTCTTAACATTCCAATGACTTCCGCCATTATGCAGTCGGTTTCCGGCGACCGCCTTGCCGTAGCGCTTGCCCGCGAAGGCGGCGTTTCTTTCATCTACGGTTCACAGAGCGCCGAAAACGAAGCCGCCATGGTCGCCCGCGCCAAATCGTACAAAGCCGGTTTTGTTGTCAGCGATTCCAATGTCACTCCTCAAAGCACACTTGCCGATATTCTGGCGTTGAAAGAACGCACCGATCATTCCACCGTTGCCGTTACCGATGACGGAACGGAAAACGGTATTTTGCTGGGCATTGTTACCGAACGCGATTACCGTGTCAGCCGCATGGCATCCGACACCCCCGTTTCTTCCTTTATGACGCCGCGCGAAAATCTGATCGTTGCACCGGAAGATACCACTTTGAAAATCGCAAACGATATCATCTGGGATCATAAACTCAACTCCCTGCCGATCGTTGACGCGGCCGGTCACCTGAAATATTTTGTTTTCCGCAAAGACTATGACGCGCACAAGGAAAATCCGCTTGAACTTTTGGATCAGCATAAGCGTTACGTTGTCGGTGCCGGAATCAATACCCGCGATTACGCCACCCGTGTTCCGCTGTTATTGCAAGCCGGTGCAGACGTACTTTGTATTGACTCTTCCGAAGGTTTTTCCGCCTGGCAGGAGCAGACGATCACCTGGATCCGCGACCATTACGGTGACACCGTTAAAGTCGGTGCCGGAAACGTGGTAGATGCCGAAGGTTTCCGTTTCCTGGCAGATGCCGGTGCGGATTTTGTAAAAGTCGGTATCGGCGGCGGTTCAATTTGTATCACCCGCGAAACTAAAGGAATCGGTCGCGGACAAGCCACCGCACTGATCGAAGTTTGCAAAGCGCGTGATGAATACTTTGAAGAAACCGGCATTTATGTTCCGGTATGCTCTGACGGCGGAATCGTTCACGATCATCATATCACCCTTGCTTTGGCAATGGGCGCCGACTTTATGATGCTGGGCCGCTATTTTGCACGTTTTGATGAAAGTCCGACCAACAAGGTCACGATCAACGGTACATATTATAAAGAATATTGGGGCGAAGGTTCCAACCGTGCCCGCAACTGGCAGCGTTATGATCTGGGCGGCGATAAAAAACTTTCTTTTGAAGAAGGCGTTGATTCCTACGTTCCCTACGCCGGCACATTGAAAGACAATGTTGCCCTTTCCCTTTCCAAAGTACGTTCGACCATGTGCAACTGCGGTGCTTTGAACCTGCCGGAACTCCGCCAGAAAGCCAAGCTTACCCTGGTGTCGGCCACCAGTATCGTGGAAGGTGGCGCACACGACGTCATCCAAAAAGAAACTTCTTTGGGCTCGATCAAATAAAACGTTTTTCTGACCCGAAAATTAAGTATTGACAAATCCTGCTTTTATGTGGGATAATAGATTGGATATAAACGAAGGAATTCCCCTTTTGAAATTTGGTGATTGATATGCGTGTTATCACCGGAAGCGCACGCGGAATCCGGCTGGAAACCGTTCCGGGAGCAGATCTTGTACGTCCGACCCCCGAACGTGTTAAAGAAGGATTGTTCAGCGCTCTGCAATTTGATATTGAGGGCCGCCGTGTGCTGGATCTGTTCGCAGGTTCCGGGCAGCTTGGCATTGAAGCGTTAAGCCGCGGTGCTGAAAGCGCGGTTTTTGTTGATCTTTCTAATGAATCGTTAAGTGTTGTTCGCAAGAATCTGACTCGCACCCGACTGGCGGAAAAAGCCCGGTTGGTAAAATCCGATTATGCTTCCTATACCGCCACCTGCCGTGAGCGATTTGATATTGCCTTTCTGGATCCGCCATTCGGTGCTGATTTATTTGAAAAGGCCGTTCGTTCCGTCGCTCTGCTGATGAGTGATTACGGCATCATCTGGTGTGAACATCCTACCAAAATCGCCTTGCCGGATACGATCGGTGATTTTGTACTTGTCCGTTCTTACCGATACAGCAGTGTTTCGGCTGATCTTTATAAAAAGCGGGGTGTCAATAATGAATAACGGGATCGCTATTTACCCCGGCAGTTTTGACCCGATCACTTTGGGACATTTGGATATTATTCGCCGAGCTTCTGCGATGTTTGACAAAGTCATTGTCGTCGTGATGACGAACATGAATAAAACCTGTTCCTTTTCCCCGGCAGAACGCTGCGAAATGATCCGCAAATCATTAGCCGGACTTAAAAACGTCACGGTCGACTGTTATGACGGACTATTGGCGGAATACGCAAAAATGCAGTCTGCCCACGTCATTATCAAGGGTTTACGTGCCATGTCGGATTTCGAATACGAATTCCAGATGGCATTGACCAATAAAAAACTGAATCCGGATGTTGAGACACTGTTCTTGACCACCAGTCCGCAGTATATGTATTTGAGTTCCAGTATGGTAAAACAAATTGCTGAACTGCACGGTGATATTTCGGATTTTGTTCCCGCCGCCATTCACGATGATATCGTGCGGCGTCTGACCCAAAAATAATACACAAACAAATATACGGAGGATGACACAAATGAACTTAGAAGAATTATTGGAACAATTAGATGAAGTATTAGATGACGGCTTGAAAATTCCCGGCAAAAAAACCGTAGTGGATGCGGATAAGATCCGCGCAATCATTGACGATATCCGTCTGAACATTCCGGGTGAAATCAAGCAGGCCCGCGGCATTGTTGAAGACCGTGCCGACATTATCACCGCCGCAAAACGCGAAGCTGACGGCATTATCAAATCCGCCGAAGATCGTGCGAAAGCACTGGTCGCACAGCAGGAAATTGTGAAAATGTCTCAGGAAAAGGCCACTGAAATCATCGCCGGTGCTCAGAACAAGAGCCGCGAAATGCGTAAAGCCGCGCAGGATTTCGTGGATGATTTAATGCGCCGTGCCGATGAAAGCATCACCTCGAATTTAGGTGAAATCCGCAAGACCCGCGCCGCATTGAAACAGCAGGTTCCCTCCACCCGTACCGACGGCTGATTTCATTTTGATTTTTCAAGTCCCCGTTTCGGGGACTTTTTTTATGCCGTTACCGTTTTCGGTGACGACTTTTTTCGACTTTCTGTCGTATTGACACTACGGCATTAATATGCTATAATTTCAGCGACTGAAATTTAGGAGTCGTTTTCTCATGTTGCTTATTATACAATTTATTATTCGCATCTTTAACGGTATTTCTAAAACGATCAGTACTTTGATGAAATACCGTACTGTTTATACCATAACCGGTTTTTTTACAACACGCCACTTTGAAAAAGCCAAACAGAACCACAAATACGCTATTTTAGTTGCGGCGCGGAACGAAGCACCGGTAATCGGAAATCTGCTCGACAGTATTCATCAGCAAGACTACCCTGCCGACCTGATCCGGGTCTTTGTGGTCGCAGACAACTGTACCGACAACACCGCCGAAATTGCACGTAAAAACGGCGCCGTTTGTTATGAACGTTTTGACAACGAACACCGTACCAAGGGATACGCCTTGCAGTTTCTGGTGGAAGAAATCCGCCGTGACTACGGCATTGACGCCTTTGAAGGGTATTTGATTTTTGATGCCGACAACCTGTTGAAGCAGGATTATATGCGCCACATGAATGACTCGTTTGATTCGGGTGAACGCATCATCACATCATACCGAAACACCAAAAATTTCGGAGACAACTGGATTGCGGCATCCTACGGGGTTCACTGGCTGCGTACCATTCGGTTTGAACATCGCGCACGCGGCTTATTCCGTTTGGCGACCCGTATTCAGGGCACGGGATTTTTATTTGCCAGCGAAGTTATCAAAAACGGTTGGAACTATACCAGTTTGACCGAAGACCGTGCGTTCTGCGCCGATGCTGTTGCAAACGGCTGGCGCATTTCCTACAACAATGAAGCCGAATTTTTCGACGAACAGCCAACCGATATTAAAATTGCCATGCGGCAAAGGATCCGTTGGGCGAAAGGTCACATTCAGGCCTTTTTTGAGACCGGTCCGAAATTATTTTGGCATATATTCAAACCGGGTATTTCCGGTGACCGTGTGGAAGAAGAGAAAAACGCCGGTAATGAAATCTCACGCTCCAAGCGTTTTTTCTACAATATCCGTCTGCGATTTATGAGTTTTGATATGCTGACAACGGTCTATCCTCGTTCACTGTTTTCCGGATTGAAAAAGTACATTTTGATTTTGCTGCGCGGTATTCTTATTTTTCAATTTACAGAGCAAATCGTCAGCAACAATTTCGCGCCCGCTATTCTGAAACGCATATTTGATTTTAACGGCATTGATTTTTCCACCCTTACCGCGCCCGGCAAACAGTTCTTATGGATATGGATTTTCTGGTTTGCAAATATCGCATGGTCTTATCTGCGCGGGATTTTTGTTGCCGCATACACTTATATTGTTGAACATAAGCGAATCCCGAAAATCAAATGGTATAAAAAGATCTGGTACTGCATTACCTTCCCCCTGTTTGACGTCATCGGCAGAATTTCGCTGTATATTGCCCTGTTCAAAAAGGTGGAATGGAAACCGATTCCCCATAACGCTTCGCTAACGATCAGCGAAATAACCGGTAAACCATCAAAAAAAGAAGAACAGGTACATCACTAAAATCATAACCACCAGTGAACTGGTGG
>JAZRWX010000222.1:0-2984 GCA_045599905.1 Acutalibacteraceae bacterium | reverse complement strand
ATCTGCCCGGTATTGACGAGGCGATCGCCGCCGCGCAAATGCCCAATCTGCATTTTGATGGTGTGTTCACTCATTTTGCGGTATCCGACCGTACCCCCGAAAGCGAGGACGGCTTTACCGAAGCGCAGTACAACCGTTTCTGCGCCGGTGTGGACCGTCTGGAAAAAGCCGGTCTGCGGCCGAGGGTCTGTCACAGCTGTAATTCCGCGGCTTTCTGTCTGGATCCCGAAAAACACCGCGATCTGTGCCGTCCGGGAATCATCCTTTACGGACTGACACCAGCGGACGATCTGAAACTGAAAGAAGATTTCATTCCGGTCATGACGGTCAAATCGGTCGTTTCCATGGTCAAGGACATTGCGCCCGGAACGACCGTCAACTACGGCAGAACCTTCAAAGCGGAAAAGAAAATGCGTATTGCCACGGTTGCCGCCGGTTACGCGGACGGTTATCCCCGACTGCTTTCCAACCGCGGTCAGGTACTGATCCACGGCAAGCGCGCCAATATCATCGGACGCATCTGCATGGACCAGTTGTCCGTTGACGTGACCGATATCCCGGACGTTTCCACCGGGGACGAGGTTATTCTGTTCGGGAAAGAACTGCCGGTCGAAGAATTGGCGAAGCTTTGCGGAACGATCAACTATGAGATCGTCTGCGGCATTTCTTCGAGAGTGCCGCGAATCGTTGTCGAATAAATATATTTCAACTTCATTTACCCACCCGATCCACTAAATATCGGGCGGGTATTTTTATATACAACAAAATATGGTAAAAATTTTGTAACAATCATTGACTTATGCCACACCTGTGTAATATAATACGATTTGGTATTATTTTGAAAGGACGGAAATACCGTGTTTCGATACAATTTTCATATCCCCCGTTGGAGAAGAAAAGACACTGACAAAAGGCCCGACCGACGGGTACGGCGCACCAAAAGTGCCATCCGCACCGCCTTTGCGCAACTGATCGCGCATAAAGAACTGGATGACATTACGGTCAAGGACATTGCCGATCTTGCCGACATCAATCGCAAAACGTTTTACAACTACTATGCCGACGTATATCAGGTCGCCGATGATATCGAGGACGAGATCGTCGGGCAGTTTGACAAAACGCTGCAGGACACCGATATTGATCATTATTTCAAAAAACCGTACACCGTTTTCGAAAAACTGAACGCGATCATGAACATTGATCCGGAATTTTACGGTCAGTTACTGCTTGGCAGAAACGGCATGAATCTGGTCGTGAAACTTTCCGGTCTGTTACAGGAAAAAATGCTGAACGCCCTGCAAGGCAGAACGACGCTGGAAAACGGGCGGCTGGAAGTGGTCTGCAATTTCATCACCTCCGGTATGCTGGGCATTTATCTTTCCTGGTTTTCGGGCGGCCGAAGCACATCCGCCGAACAACTGGCGCAGGACATCGGGGCTGTTGCGACGAACGGTCTCGAAAAATATATGATAAAGGATTAAAGGGGTAATTATTATGGGGAGAAAATTTGGAGACCGAAAAGACGGCACGTTACTGCGTGATCTGGATTCCATGCACTTTATCGTGCCGCTCATCTATCCGAACCGCTGTGACAACGAGGCGTTTATTTCCGAACGGATCGATCTGACCAACATCAACCGCTTTTTGGAAGAGAAAAACAAAAATGACCCGGAATATAAATACAATCTGTTCCAGATCATTGTGACTGCCATGCTGAAAGCCATTACGCTGCGGCCGAAAATGAACCGGTTTATCGCAAACAAAAACACCTATCAGCGCAACGAGGTTTCCGCCTCTTTCGTGGTCAAAAAAATGTTCAGCGATACCGGCGCGGAAGCATTGGCGTTTGTTCACGCCAAAGATACCGACACGCTGGACACCGTCCACAACGAAATCTACCGTCAGGTTTCCGCCTGCCGCGGTGAAAAAGCCGATGCTTCGACCGAAAGTATGGATCTGTTCAACAAGATGCCGCGCTGGTTTTCAAAATTTCTGGTCAGCATCGTCTGCATTTTGGACCGGCACGGTAAAGTTCCCTCTTCCCTTATTGCGACCGATCCGTATTATTCGTCGATCGTGCTGACGAATCTGGGGTCTATCAAACTGCATTCCGGTTATCATCATCTGACCAACTGGGGCACCAACTCGGTTTTCTGCGCGATCGGTGAAAAGAAACCGCGTCCGTTCTATGACGAAAACGGCAACGCCGAAATGCGGGACAGCATTGATTTGGGGCTGACCATCGACGAACGTATTGCCGACGGTTATTACTATTCCAAAACCATGCGGCTGATCCGCAAACTGCTGGAAAATCCGGAATTGCTGGAATTGCCTTTAAACGAGGAAGTGGAGTATTGAAATGAGTGAAATCACCGTGAAAACACCGTGGGCGGCCCATTTGGGCGGCGTTCCGCTGCATTTGGAATACTTTGAGGGTTCCATGTACGAAGCAGTCGCGAAAATCGCCGAAAACTACCCCGACAACGTCGCTTTTGACTTTATGGGAAAATCGACGACCTATAAAAAAATGGTTCAGCAGATCCGTCAGTGCGCGAAATCGCTGAAAACCATCGGCGTACGCGAAGGCGACCGTGTTACCATTGCCATGCCGAACTGTCCGCAGGCGATCTATATGTTCTACGCGGTCAATCTGGTCGGCGGCATTGCCAACATGATCCATCCGCTGTCTGCCGAAAAGGAAATCGAGTTTTACCTGAATGAATCGGGCAGTGTGACCGCCATCACGCTGGATCAGTTTTACAATAAGTTTGAAAGCATCCGGCAGAACACCAAGGTCGTCAACATTATTATCGCCAGCGTCAAAGACGAACTTTCGCAGTCGATCAAAGCCGGTTATATGCTGACCGAAGGACGCAAGATTCAGAAAATTCCGTCCGACGCGCCGATCATCCGGTGGAAAGATTTTATGAAACTGGGCAACGCCTGCTTTTATAATTTCGAGGTCAAACGTCAGCCGGACGATC
>JAZRWX010000221.1:0-15392 GCA_045599905.1 Acutalibacteraceae bacterium | reverse complement strand
TGAAGTGATGGAGACCCTGCGGGAAATTATAACTACCACCATTCGGAGTCAAATCAATGGATGTGCCCCACCAGTTGGAAGTATGATAATTGGCGGCGGGTGCATAGTAGTCGAATTCCAACTGCCATACATCACCTTCGGTAACTGTACCGAAATCATACATAATCCATGTCTGGTTATAAATGTTATAGCTGGTGTCGAACTTGGTGTTATAAGTACCGTAAACGGCCTGATTGTCCAGCGGTGCAACAACTTCTGTATTTGCATCAGCTTCGTTCTTTACGTGACCGCAGATGGAGCAAACATAGGTAGTGGTAGCCGGAGTCTGGCAATCACCGCCAACGGTAGTCGCGACGAAATTGTGACCAGCGGCAGTTGCCGGAGCAACTTCTTCATAAGCCGGAAGAGCATCGGCAGTACCTAATGCCGGAAGCTTTTCATACTTAAACTGGTTATCATAACCGGTAATTTCTACATTCCAAACATAGATTTCATATTCAGTACAATCGTAGTTCTTAATGCTGAACTTGTAGTAGCTATCGTTGGTAGTGATCGTATGATCAACATGATTGTAGCCCAACTTGATTTCCTGAATTCTGCCGTTGTAATCGGTCGGGCCGTCATCCGGCTGAGTCGTCTGGTTGAAGTACAGACCAGAACCGTTGGTGCTTACAAGATAGCAATCAAAGGAATAGTTGATAACAGTACCGTTCGGTACTTCATGCCAAGCACTGTTGGAATAAACGGCACTGATAACCTTATCAGTCCACTGACCACCGCTGTAATTCCAGTGGTAAATGGTGCCTTCTGCCGGAGCATTGGCAGCTTCACCTACATCCTTGACCTTGCCGCAGAAACTGCACTTATAGGTGCTTTCGCCGGCGGTCTGGCAGGTAGCAGCAGTGGAATTTTCGGTGTCAACAACATAGTTGTGAGCAACCGGGGCTGTTTCAATTACAGCCGCCGGAAGATCACTTAAAGCCATTTCTGTCGGCGGAATCTGATACCAACCGGAAAGCGATTTGCGGGTATCATAAACGCCGGTAACAGTATCCTTTAATGTCATATTCCAAACATAGACCGGAGCAAAAGTCGCATTAAACTGTTTCAGCATTGCATAGGCACGACCGGAACCGTTGCTGGTTGCTTTATAATGATGGAAACCTTGCAAAAGCTGTTTATTTGCATTTGTTCCTTCGGTTGCATTCCAGCTAACACCGTTGTTATCGCCGATTTCGGTACGAACATTCTCGGGCAGGTAGTAGTCAAACTCAAGCTCGGCAACGTTTTGATAAACGTTGTTTTGACTCCAAATGGTGGACTGACAAATGCCATAATCACCCGGTTCACCATATTTTTCCGAGTCATTTAAATCAATATAATAAACAACATCGGTCGGTGCATCGGCACCGGCTACATCGTCTAAAATGTTCTTAACCTTGCCACACTTCGAGCAAACCATATTTGCAGTACCGCCGGCTGCACAGGTAGCAGCCTGAACTTCGACCTGCTGATAATCATGCAGACCGTCAACACAGATCGGAAGATCCGCCTTGGTCATAACGGCATATTCATAATTTTTACCACCGAAGCAAGAATTCTTCACAACATAGGTATTCGGAAGAACATTGCCTTCACTATCTTTGTACTGAATGTTCCAAAGATAGGAATCACCGGAACCCTGAATCGTAAACTTATAACCCACGGCATTTTCAAAAGCGAAAGTTTCTGCACCGGTAGCCGGATTAGAAGTTACACTGGACAAAGTTTCCGGAGTAAAGGTGAATTCAATATGACCTTTACCGGTATGACCTTTCTTGTCACCGTGTAGTGAAGAATCTGCCCACACATTGGATGTAAAACCTGCAACGCCCGTCCAGTAAAAACCGGGAGTTGCAGCGTTGTAATAATCCGCCGAGAAGGTGTAGGTCTCACCCACAGTCATGTCGGTGTTGTATACACCAACAGTGACATCAGCCTCTTTGTTATTGCAGGATTTAAAGTGGTATGCAGCATCAGCAGTCGTGGGAGCTACATCAGCAGATACCGTTGCTGCGCCAAGGCAGGTAAACAGAGTGAATACCATTGCCAGCGCAAGCAAAACGCTAAGGGATTTTTTTGCTGTTTTCATTTTGAGAATTTCTCCTTTCATATTTTATATAAAATCGCCATTGTTCAATAAATGGCGAATTATACCAAACTATGCAGTACAGACAATAAGCCAAAATAATTAATAATCTTTTTGTTCATTATATTACAATGAACGATAATAATCAATAACATTTTGTTGAGAAAAGGTTATAAATTGTTATCATTTTGTTGTTGACAACACGACAAAAACTGTGGTATTTTATAATTACAGAAGATTCAGGAGGGGCTGTTTATGAATTTTTCCAATAATCCGCAAGATTCCTATTATATGACCACCGGCGATAATTCCGAAAACAAACAAATATATATGGATCATTTCGGGTGGGATAAATGCGGCACAAAGCGCCAATTTTACTGTTACAGAAACATTTATTTGCTGCACTATGTTCTGAAAGGTGGCGGCACGCTGAATATCAACAGTCAAAACCATCAACTGCGCGCCGGTGATATTTTTCTTATCCGGCCCAATCAGCCCGCGGTATACTCCCCGAATGACGTCGATCCGTGGGAATACTATTTTTTTGCCTTTAACGGTCCAATGGCTGAAAGTCTGATTGAAAACACGGTATTCAACCATAACAACTCTGTGTATACTATCAAAAATGATGCTATTGCGGAAACAATTTTCAACATGAAAGACGGTTTTGACAACGCGATTTCCAAAGAATTTTATACACTGGAAAAATTGTTTCATTTATTACAGTTACTTGCGCATGATGAACAAGTCAATGTTCAGGACAGCACAGAGGATATGAACGAAGTAAGAACTTCCGCCTATTACACCGAACGCGTAACAAAATATATACACACCAATTACAATACCCCCATCACCGTAAATGCCATTGCAAAAGAACTGAATATCAACCGCAGTTTACTGTACAGTTATTTCAAAAAAGAGACCGGGATGGATATTATTACCTATATGATCAACATCCGGATGCAACACGCGCGTGAATGGCTCAGTATGACCTCGATTCCAAGCAATACGATCGCCGACATGGTCGGATACAATAACTATACTTCTTTCCAGCGCGCATTTACCCAAAAGGTTGGAATGACCCCCGGACAATACCGAAAAGCCACCCAAAAATCAACCGTACGAAACAAAGCGCCGTAAATGATGAATAAGTGATAAAAAGATCCGATCGATTATTCGATCGGATCTTTTTTATATGGAACACATGAAATATGACGCGTTACGAAACCAGCAGTCCTATAATCTTACAGGATCCTGCGGCGGTTGTTTTGATCGTAACCTTGTGCGTACCAACAGTATCGCCAACATAAACCTGCTTGCCCATTGCGTGACCGACCCCGGCGTTCGGATCGATTTCCGCCACCTGAACGCCGTCGACCAAAACCACAAACGGTGCCGCAGTCGTATTGCTGTCAACTTCTTCAAACGCAACACCGATGTACTGTGCGGAAACGTTTGAAAAAACAAGTTGCGCAGTCGACTCGGTCGTTGTCCAGTATCCGGCAAAACCGTGGATATAATCCGTTGTATTCGCAGTGAAGCGGCGCATACTCGGCTGACTGTTATGCACCGTCAGCATTGTGCCGTTTACATAAGGCGCGTTTTTATCAGCAATTGCCCCGAAATCCGGTTCAGTATCGGTAACATTCGATTTGGCAACCTTATCAAAGTATGCCGCGATCATTTTTGCAATCAAACCGTGTCCAACCGTATTGGGATGAACCTGATCAAATTGCAGATTGGACCAATTGATGACATCGTTATTCAAAAGCGGTACGATCATATCTTTATATGAAAGCATCGGCACGCCGTATTTCTGCGCGATTTCCAGTTCATCATTCTGGGAATTCTGCAATTGGCCGTTCACTTTCCCTGCCATCGCCACACCGATGACCGCCGGTTCACTTTCGCAATTCCAGATCTGATTGATCAGACTTTCAAAGGATGCCTGATAAAGTGCGTAGCCAGCATCATCATTCACAGCGAAATCAACAACGACGATATCCGGATTCTGTGCCAGGACCGCCTGGGCGCGATGCACACCGAGATAAGAAGTTGTCGCGCCGATTCCAGCATTCAGTTCCGTTACGGTCGCCTGCGGATATTTCTGCTGCAACAGACTGACCAGTTGCGCCGAATACCGATTGGTAAGCTGCGGATCGGCAAAATATCCTTCGGTAATGGAACCGCCGATAAACGCGATCTTAACCGTTTCGCCGTTCTTCAAAAGTGACATTTTTTCAGAAAGGCGAGCGCAATTTCCCGCGTACAATACGGAGTCGGTTTTCATTTGTGCTGTTAAACTACCACCCAAAACGTACTCCCCTGCCTCGGAATCGGACTGATAAGAATCCCGACCGATCGTTGTGTAGATCACAAAACTATTTGCCGGAATAACGTCTGTAAAAGTATTATTGATACCGACGATCATGCTGTCAGGATTGATCATTGTCGCCGAACTGTCCGGATATACATCTTCCGGATCATAACAAATACGGTACATCGTCGCGCCGTCGAGAGAACGATTCAAATTCGTCGTTACGTTCATAGCGGTACTGTTGGTATTGACTACCGCGATAGACTGTGTACCGTCATCGTTTTGAACCATCGTAGCATAAACGCCGGACGTTCCGCTTCCGGCATAAACGTCCGAACCGCGTTCGCCCATATACCTGGACAGCATGGCATACGCATAATACGGTGCGTACGGAACCGCGCTTTCGGTCAGCGTCGGTGCAAGACCGATCACGTGAACACCGTTTTCAAATTCCCACGTTGTCGAACTGCGTCCCGGCCATTTGATTTCAAATAACTGCCACAACAAGGAGTTTTCAACCCCGTTGTTCATAGCCGCAATGATTTCCTGCGCGTACTGGGTGCCCATAATGCTGTCTTCCTGAACAGCGGTAATACCGTCACTTCGGAACGAATAGTTATATTCATCCATCCAATACGACTTGCCGCGTTCATTTGCAAAAGATACAAACTGATCAAACATCGCGGTGTATTTCTGATAATTATCGGTATAAGCGTCTTCCTTGGAAAACAGCCCGTTCAATCCCGGCCAGTGCGGTGCATAGAAATGGAACGAATATACATCGATATAATCTTTCAGACTATCAAAATGCAGAAGATCGTTTGTCACGGAATCGGTATGAGTCGAATCACCGATGGCAACATTCGGTCCGACAATTTTTACCGAATTACGGTTCCCGGCATCTTTCAGTGCCGCATCCGCCGACGCGACCATATCGGTGTAATCCAGCCAGTAATCATTACCATTACCGGAAACGCCCGGCTCGGTAAACATGATCAAATGCGTGATATTGGTATATCCGCAGCGGTTGATCAGATAATCGACCGACTCATTGACCCACGCCCCGTAAGCCGCAATCGTTTTCTCCTTGCCATTTCGTTTATAATAAGCGTTCAGCGCGTTAACAAATGCAGATCCGCTGTTATTATTCCAGCCGTCATAACAGGTATAAGTCTGTTCAAAAATATCGCTGATCGACCAGCTCATGTTCAGCGCGACCTCGATATCGTTATCTTTCATGACCTGCAACCAGTTTTTCAGTGCCGTCATACGGTCACGACTGTACGTATACGTTATGATATTACGAACGGAATTATACGATGCGTTGAACGTTTCGTCGAAATAAGAACGCACCATGTTGATTCCCATGGATTTCATACGGGAAATTTCGGTATTGATCTGCGAAGCCGTATATCCGTTATTATAGATATACCCCTGCGCGACGGCGTTGGCACCCTGCCAGTTTTCCTGCACAGCGGTCATGTTATTAATAGTTACGGCAGCACTGCCACCCGGATTGACCGCCGAACGCCACTGATCGGTATCCAATGCCTCCAACTGGATTCGACTGACGGAAAACGGTTTACTGTACGCATATTTGGTCTGACCGTTTTCGGTATAGCCGACGTAAAACCGCGAGGCGATATAATTTTTACTTTCGACAGTAGGATCGGTTACCGCCACTGTGTAGCGAACACCACCGATCACATTGCTTTGCGGACGGCTGACGGGTACTTTCCTGATATAAGGATCCGGCGTGGAAACGGTCATATTTTGCGGTGCGTGATATCCCAAAGCCAGCAAATAGCCCTTTGAAACAGGTCGAACGGTCTTACCCTCATCCGTCACATAATATTCGCCGCTTGAATCGGTCGGCAGACTTAACGCAAAGCGAACATCTCCGTCATCGGTCCTGGCGGAAATTTTTCCGAAATTATTATTCAGTGCCAACACCGTTCCGGAAGCCGTGACATTGGTCGGTTTTGATACTGAAAGATTCAGTGCGGTTGTTCCTTCAATATCACCGATCACCCGGAAAGTGGAAGTGGCGATATTCTCCATTTTATTTGCATAAGAAGACGCGGAAACGTTGACCGTTCCGACAGCCGGACTCGGTTCGTTTTCACCGGCATATTTCAGTTCGGTCAACAGCGGACTGCTTGTATCCCATCCACGGTATACCCGAATATAATCAATTTCCATCACAACACCCGGATATACCATAACGGACAGCGTGTTCTGTCCATCGGCCGCGGGCGGATTGGAATGGGTCGAAAAACTGACAACAGTCCATTCATTCAATGTTTCAACATTACGATAATGATGCGACGGATAGTATTCGGCCTCATTGATACGTACATGAAATTCATAACCGTGAATGTCCTGCGTTTCACCGGTGCAGCGTACACGCATTGAAAAATAGGTCGGCTGCGGCATGCTGCTCAGCGCATCACCGGTCGTATTGGTATACTGAATACTGTTTGAAAAATCAAAATCTATTTGTGTTTCATCCTGTGTTGCGTCAATAACCATCCGATCGATTGCCGGTGTAACGACATTTGTCGCAGATGCCGATATACCGGACGTACCGGCAGCGGCAGATGAAGAAACATATTGCAATATAGTCGGATCATATTCAATGCCGTATTTATACGAAGATGCCGACACACGGCTGTTAAGGGTAACATCAACATACTGTTCATTCCCGACGAAACGAGCAGCAGCGACCAGTTTGGTCTGTGCCTGATCATCATCTGTTGTGTAAAAATCCAAATCGGTCATCAGCGTGTTCGTATTCCAACCGTTGTAAACACGTATATAATCGAATTCGATTTTAACGTCTTCAAATACGTTGATCGTCAGCGTGTTCTGCCCGTCCGCGGCGGGCGGAGCGGAATGAGTCTGGACCTGAACGACCGTCCAGTCGTTATAGGTATCGACATTAACATAATTCTGTGCCGGATAGTAATTGGCCTCATTCACGCGAACGTCCATTTCATATCCGTGAATATCCCGCGATTCCCCGGTGCAGCGAAGGCGCATGACAAAAAGAGTCGCCTGCGGACACTCCTCCAACGATTGCCCGGTCGTATTGGTATACTGAATACTGTTTGAAAAATCGAAGCTTCTGCTGACCATGCCGTTGGTTGCGTCTAATACACAGTCATTGGAAGCGCCAACCGTCAACGGCAGTTGAAATAAAGCAAAAACCAACAATACAGCAATCAGCACACTAATCGTTTTGAACATCTGCTTTTTCATTACCTTACTCCTTTACCATATTTTTGTAAATATTCCATCAAACAGGAACAGCCGATATCTATATCATTCCATGTTTCCTCAAACCGACCGGTGTACCACGGATCGGCAACATCACGAGGAGAATTCGTATAATCCAGTAAAAGCGATATTTTATGTGCAGGATCGCCGCCGCAAATGCGATACATATTCCGAATATTCGCGGCATCCATTCCAATCAGCAAATCGTATGCTTCATAGTCATTGGCCGTCATCTGTCGGGCATATCTTACCGGGCACGGAATATTGTGCTGTAAAAGTATTTTTGCGCCGGCGGATAAACAGAATGCCCGATTTCTTCCCGACTGGTCGCCGCGGAAGATATTTCAAAATCTTTGTCCAGTCCTGCTTTTCGCACATATTCTTTCATCACAAACTCAGCCATAGGACTGCGACATATATTGCCATGACAAACAAACGATATCCTGACCATAACAGCTCCGTTATATTATCGTTCATATATATTATACAATTTTATTTTCCGAAAATCAAGAACTTTTTGTCAACTTTAATATTTATCAAACAAATTTTACCGCTTATATTCTCACTGTCATTTCACAGAATAGTATTGCAGACGCAAAAAACGAAGAGGAGTGAAAATGAATATGGCTAAAAATACTGTACCTGAGGCAAAAGAAGCACTGAACCGTTTCAAGATGGAAGCCGCCAATGAAGTCGGCGTCAACCTGAAGCAGGGCTATAACGGCGATCTTACCTCTAAGCAGGCCGGTTCCATCGGCGGACAGATGGTTAAGAAAATGATTGAATCTTATGAAAACAGCATGAAGTAATTGCTGCTGATTCGGCAATTAGAAAAGGTCGTTTTGCAGTTGCAAAGCGACCTTTTAATTTGATTGAAAATAAAGAGGTGAAATCAATGCTTGACAAAATCAGTCTGATCCTTACCATCATCGGTGCGCTGAACTGGGGATTGGTCGGCCTGTTCCGTTTCGATCTGGTGGCGTGGCTGTTCGGCGGTTCCGGTTCGATTATCGCTCGTATCATTTATACCGTCATCGCGTTGGCGGGTATCTGGTGCATTACACTGCTGTTCGGTGAAATGGAAGATTCCCGTGCCGTAAGACAAGAGTAAAACTGAAAAAGCAGATCACTATTCAAAAAAGCGATAGTGATCTGCTTTTTAATTCTCGGTTTTTACTTCAATATCACCGTTCTCAAAATAGAACGTGATATCGCCGTCCATATCTGTTCGGTAAAGTTGCGCTTTTGACGATTCCAAACGCTGCAATACATTATCATTCGGATGACCGTACCGATTCCCCGCGCCGCAGGATATAACGGCATAATCCGGCCGGCACTGTTTCAAAAACTCTTTTGAAGTTGAGGAATTACTGCCGTGATGCGGCACTTTCAATATTTCACAGGTAAGATCAAGGTTTTCATCAAATAACCGTTCTTCCGCCGCAGACTCCGCATCCCCCGTCAAAAGAATTCGGTTACCGTCAATTTCCGCCATAAAGTACGGCGATTGGTTGTTGACATCTTCCTCATCCGAAAAGCACGCCAACACGGTAATTTCAAAATTGCCGACCGTGATCACCATACCCTGACGGGCCGTATAAACCTTTCCACCGTTAGAAATCACCGAAGACCGCAAAGACAGAATTCCTTTCGGATCTTCTGTTGAATCAACAGGTTTCGGCAGTAAAAGATTTTGAATATCACACCACTTTCGCAGTACGGAAACATTTCCGGCGTGGTCTTCTTCATAATGCGAAAAGGAAAGCAAGTCCAACGTATTGATGCCGTAACGCTGCAATTTGGATTGCAGAACATAGGAAGATTCCTGCGGACCAACGTCAAACATTGCAGCAGAACCTTTGCTGTAAAACAGCAGGCAATCCCCCTGTCCTACATCAACGACCCGAAAAAAGTCGCGGGACGCTTCCAGTGAATTCGCCGGTGCAACTTTTGACGAACGAAAGATACTTTCCCAATTCGGAAAAGAAACACCGTCACCGAAAGTCAGCAATACGGAAAACAGCGCGCAAAGAACGATCAGCGCGGCTACGGCAAATTTTATCAACTTGACCGTGCGTACGGGTAAAATATTACTCTTCACCGGCTTCACGTTCCATTAGTTGTTCGGGCGTTATAAGTACCTTTCTCGGTTTAGAACCCTCAAAAGGACCAACCACGCCGCGCTCTTCCAACTGATCGACTACACGCGCAGCGCGGGCATAACCCAACTTTAATTTGCGTTGCAGCAGAGAGGTTGACGCCTGCCCCGCTTCAACAACAACACGAATAGCTTCATCAAGTACAGGATCGGCATCATCGCTGACCCCTTCTTCGGATGCGGCGGCGTTCTTCTGTTTCTTATCCATCACAGCGTGTTTTTCGATTTCTTCCATAATGGTGTCACTGTAATCAGCATCACCGCTGTGTTTGATAAATTCAACGACCGATTCAACTTCCTCGTCGCTGACAAAACATCCCTGTACCCGACTGGGTTTCGTACTGCCTACCGGACTGAATAACATATCGCCCCGTCCCAGCAGTTTTTCGGCACCGCCGGTATCCAGAATGGTACGGCTGTCGATTTGTGAAGAAACGGCAAACGCGATCCGGGACGGAATATTGGCCTTGATTACACCGGTGACAACATTGACCGACGGACGCTGTGTGGCAATCAGCAAATGCATACCGGCGGCACGCGCTTTTGCGGCAATACGGTTGATGGAATCTTCCACCTCGCTCGGTGCGGTCATCATTAAGTCCGCCAACTCGTCAATGATAATAACGATCTGCGGCATTTTTTCGAGTTCCGGTTCTTCCTCTTTCAGCGATTCGACCAGCTTGTTATAACCGGCAATATCACGCACACCGCGATTGGCAAACATCATATACCGTTTTTCCATTTCGCTGACCGCCCACCCCAATGCGCCGGCGGCTTTTCGCGGTTCAGTAACAACGGGGACCAACAGATGCGGTATCCCGTTATAAATACCGAGTTCAACGACTTTCGGGTCGATCATCAGCAATTTGACCTCGTCGGGCTTTGCTTTATAGAGAATACTCATGATGATCGAGTTAATGCAAACCGATTTACCGGATCCGGTCGCTCCAGCAATCAAACCATGCGGCATTTTCGCAATATCTCCGACAACGGCATTACCGGCGATATCTTTGCCAAGCGCGATCGTCAATTTGCTCTTGGAAGACGAGAATGCCGGTGATTCCAAAATTTCACGCACACCGACCGTGGCACTGTCCTTATTAGGGACTTCAATACCGACCGCCGCCTTATTCGGGATCGGCGCTTCAATACGAACACCGGCCGTTGCCAGACTCAGTGCAATATCGTCCGAAAGGTTGGTGATTTTACTGATTTTCACACCGGCGCACGGTTGCAATTCATAGCGAGTAACTGTCGGACCGCGACAGATATCGACAATGCGTGTTTCCACACCGAAACTCTGCAATGTTTCAACCAGCCGTTCACCGGTTTGATTCATGTGTTCAGCAGAATTCATCCCGCCGGAACGAAAATCCGGTGCTTTCAGCAAAGAAAGCGGCGGGAAACGGTAGTCATCTTCTTCGACCATTTTAATACCACTGGTAATTTTTTCAGTCATTTCCGCTTCTTCCGCGGCGGCGTCAAACGGTACGGCATTTGTCGTTTCACCTTCTGCCGAAACCGTTTCGTCAAAACGCGCGGACTCCGCCTCACCGTCAACAGACACATCAACATTCTTTTTGGATGCGCGTTTCCGTTTCGGCGGTGCTTCTTCCGGTATTTCGTCCTCACCGCGGTATGTACTGACTAAATGACGCTGTTTTTCCTCAGGAGTCGTTTCCTTTACCTGCTGAATTTCGTTCGGATCATCCGTCAACGGCTGATTAACATTGAATTTGACCACACGCATATTTCTGCCGCCGTTTTTCGCAGTTTCTTTTTCCTGCTCTTCCCTGCGGCGCGCACGTGCTTCATAGTTGCTTTCCGCCTGCTCTTTGGTCATCTGCACCGGTTTTGCCGCCCAGTGGAACAGCGTTCCCAAGGTCGTCCCGGTAATGGCCATCAAAATCACAAAAATCAGCAAAGCAAAAACAATAATGGCACATACCTTGCCAAATGCAAGACAGAGCGGATGTCCCAGTATTGCGCCGATCGCTCCGCCGCACTTATATCCTTTGGCATAAGCTTCGGCGATATGTTCCGAAAACTTCAATTCAGCACGGAAAACGGTACAAGCATCCACACAAGCGCCGACCAATACAGCCAGCGTGACCGTTTCCCAGACCTTTGCCCCGATGGAACCGCCGCACCGATCCATTGAAACCAATACCGCAACGATGGCAAGTAAAAACGGATACAGATATGCCGTTACGCCAAACACACCGAAAATGCAGTTATGTAACGCGAGCCAGACGTTTTCACCCTTGATAAAAACTACACAGCCCAAAAATATCGCAACTGCAAACCAGATCACCGCATAAAACTGACGGTCATTGCGCTGGGTCTGCTTTTTCGCGCTTTTGGTAGTTGTGCGTGAAGACGAATTTTTTTTCTTTGTCGCCATTCTTGAATCTCCTTCTATATGTAATCCGGAAAATTTCCGGCACAAGATCATTGTATCTGCTCTCTTAAATAGGATAAAACATCGTTCAAGCCGCCAAGGCGATCGATCAATCCCTCACGAACGGCGGATTCACCGTCCAACACCGAGCCGACATCGGTCACCAATTCACCGGTGTTCATCATCAATTGGGTAAATCGTTCGGCACTCATGCGTGAATTGCGCGCGACGAAACTGGTAATACGTTCCTGCATTCTGGAAAAGTGGTTCATCATTTGCGGAACCCCGATCACAAGACCGTTCATCCGGACGGGATGGATGGTCATGGTCGCCGACGGTGCAATAAAAGACTGTTTAGCCGCGACCGCCAACGGTACCCCGATCGAATGACCGCCGCCCAACACATACGTAACGGTCGGTTTCTTCATACCCGCGATCAGTTCGGCAATGGCAAGCCCGGCTTCAACGTCGCCGCCGACAGTATTCAGCACGATCAATAATCCGTCTATTTCCGGATTTTCCTCAATTTCGACCAATTGCGGTATCACGTGTTCGTATTTCGTGGTTTTATTCTGTTCCGGAAGAACATTGTGACCCTCGATTTCACCGATGATCGTCAGGCAGTATATTCTGTTTTTTCCATCGGAAATCGACCGGGACCCCATTTCCCGTATCATTTCCATTTCAAGCGAGCCTTTTTCTGTTGAATCATGTTTTTTTGACATATACGATCCCTCCGTCAATAGTATTCGAAAGAATCGTAAATGAATTCATTTTATTATACTATTTTTATAAGAATATTGCAAGATAAATATCATAAAATATTTCGTGGCCGAAAAAACAAGAAATTGACAAACGGAAGAAAATGATGTAAAATACAAATTGCCAAAGAGGTGTTACTATGAACAGTCCGAAAAAATCGATTAAGGTTTCTTTGATACTTACGTACATATTTATGTTTCTTTTGATTGCCGGTATCATTTCCCTGCCATGGCTGGTGCAATGGTATGTGGAAATATGCCACCGCAAGCCGGGTCTTCCGACCACCATCATGCTGACCTGCTACCCCTGCGTTCCCTTTGCGGCGGTTTGTTTGTGGTCATTGCGCACGTTTCTGAAAAACCTGCTGGATGATAAAATCAACACGCTGCAAAACGTCAGTATGTTAAACCGCATTTCATGGTGTTGTTTCGGCATTATGGCCATTATGTTGATTTCCGGGCGGTTTTATCTTCCCTTTTACGTCTGTGCCATTTGTGCCGCGTTTTTAGGATTGATTTTACGGATTGTCAAAAATCTGTTTCATATTCAGATTGAAAAGGAAAAATCGAAAGATTAGTAATTTGCACCTGCCGCCGGCAGGTGCTTTTTGTATCGGTACAACTTGAAAATCCATTGCCGTTATGATATACTGAAAAAAAATCTATTCTGAGGAAAACCGACTGTGAAAAACCGAATTCGGGAAATTGCCATTTTCGGTATGCTCGGCGCGATAATGTTCATTTCCAAACTGCTGATGGAATTCCTGCCAAATATTCATTTGGTCGGTGTGCTTACCGTTGCCTTTACGCTTGTTTACCGCCGAAAGGCATTATATCCCATTTACATTTACGTTTTATTATCCGGCATTTACGCCGGATTCAATATGTGGTGGATTCCGTACCTTTATCTTTGGACATTTCTTTGGGGTGCAGTCATGCTATTGCCGAAAAATCTGCCGAAAAGATGGGCCCCGCTGATTTATATGGCAGTCTGCTCTTTACACGGCTTTTTGTACGGCACTCTGTACGCACCGACACAAGCATTCTTTTTCGGGCTGGACTGGTGCGGTATGATCGCATGGATCGTTGCAGGGCTCCCATTTGACGCCATTCACGGTATCAGTAATTTTTGCTGCGGTATTCTTATCATTCCGATCACCAAAGCAATCTATCGGGCGGACAGCGGAATTTCTCCCCCGTAATTTTCGACCTTTTTCTCTTGACCGCAACCCGAAAATATGGTATACTGTTCATCCACGCAAAGGAGGGATTCCGGTGGATAACACAAAAGCGATCGCGACCAATAAAAAAGCGTTTCACGATTATTTTGTCGTAGAAAGTCTTGAAGCCGGAATTGAACTTTCCGGCACCGAAATTAAGTCCATACGCGCCGGCGGCGTCAATTTGAAAGACGCCTGGTGCAGTGTGGATAACGGTGAAATGATCATTAAGCAAATGCACATCAGTCCGTACGAACACGGCAATATTTTCAACAAGCCGCCCATGCGAAACCGCAGGTTACTGCTTCATAAACGTGAAATTATGCGGCTGTTCGGACTGGTCAAACAACAGGGACTTACGCTGATTCCCCTCTCCTTGTATTTTAAGGGGTCTATGGTCAAGGTCCAACTCGGCATCTGCAAAGGTAAACAACTGCACGACAAGCGTGCGGTCGCCGCCAAGAAAGATGCTGATCGGGCAATCGACCGCGCTTTGAAAGAGCAAAACAGATAACGGACAAATCTTCCGCTTCGGCGGTTGTATAATTGGGGGCGTAAAGGTTTCGACAGGGACGGTGAACCCCCGGCAGCGAGCAGCGGTGCGGTACCGCTTAACAAGCCGCAATTATAAATTAACTAACACTAGAACTGCTAGTATCGCAGCCTGATCATAGGCTGCCGTCCTATCGGAGAGGACCACGGCTCCGTGCGGGCGTCATTTAGTGGTGCACATGAACACGGGTTTGACTCTGCCCGTGTCACGACGGGGAGTCTACTAAACGCGACAGCCTGACGTTCGGCGGCCGCGCAAGGGAATGTAAAAGATCGTCTGCGCTCGGAGATACCGGTGAAGATCTGTTTTTGGACGCGGGTTCGACTCCCGCCGCCTCCACCATTAAAATCTTATCCGAACTCTTTGGGTTCGGATATGGGGCATCTTGCTCCACCAAAAAGCACTGCTCACGCAGTGCTTTTTTCATTGAAATCCGTTTCTCTACTAAAAAAAATATATTTTTTCAAAAAAACACTTGCATTTTGCGAAAAGGTGTGTTATAGTATTTAAGCTGTCAATCGACGGAGGCATAGCTCAGTTGGCTAGAGTACCTGCTTGACGTGCAGGGGGTCATA
>JAZRWX010000220.1:0-2107 GCA_045599905.1 Acutalibacteraceae bacterium | reverse complement strand
TTGGATTATTATCTGAACGCCTATGTCAAGCAGGGGATCCGAAAGGTTCAGCCGTTTACCCGAAATGTACTGCGTACGGCGCTTTATCAACTGCTGTATATGGAACGGGTCCCGCAAAGTGCCGCGGTGAACGAGGCAGTGAAATTGGTGAAGACCTCGAAAGAACGGTATAACGCCGCATTTGTCAACGCGGTATTGCGGCGCTTTTTGCGTGAACCGGTCGATTTGCCTGATGGTGATGATATTGCGTCACTTTCGGTGCGCTTTTCCTGCCCGGAATGGATCGTGTCCGGTTTTGTGGGGGATTACGGCAATCATACCGCCGAACAGATTTTGCGATCCGCTTTGGAAACACCGCCCGTTTATTTGCAGGTCAATACGCTGCGTACCACACCGGCGGAACTGATTGAAAAACTGGCCGAGGAAAAGATCGAAGCAGTTCGGGTCCCGGACGAAAACGCCCTGCGCGTGATCGGCAGAATTGACGTTAAAAACAGCACGTGTTATCAAAACGGATTGTTTTATATAGAAGATATGGCTTGTCAGCGCAGTATTGCCGCTCTTTCGCCGAAAATGAATGACCGTGTACTGGATCTGTGCGCCGCGCCCGGCGGAAAAAGTTTTGCCGCGGCATTGTTAATGCAGGGAAAAGGCGAGATTCATTCCTACGATCTTTACGAAAAACGTGTGCGGTTGATTCGTGACGGTGCGGAGCGTCTCGGTCTGGAAATGATCCGGACCGGCACTGCCGACGCCACAGTCTTTGATCCTGAAACAGGGGAATATGACTGTGTGATCTGTGACGTTCCATGTTCCGGTTTAGGGGTTTTGCGCCGCAAACCGGAAATCAGATATAAAGAAAAGGATTCGCTGAATGAATTGGTTGATATTCAGCGGAAGATCTTGGAAAACGCCGCGCAATATACCAAGCCGGGCGGACGGTTACTGTACTCCACCTGCACACTTCGGCACGCGGAAAATGAAGATCAGATCAAATGCTTTCTTGACAGTCAACCGGAGTTCGTTTGCCTGTCTGAATATACTTTTTTACCACACATTGACGGGACGGACGGCTTTTACCGCGCCGTTCTCGAAAAGGGGAAATCATAATTTCACAGAAAATTGACTTGAAGTCACTATATTTGACAGAACTGACCGATTTTCTTGGTGAACTCGGTCAGCCGCGCTACCGTGCGGGACAGATTTTTCGGCATCTGCACAGTGGTATCACTTCTTTTTCCGAAATGACCGATTTGCCGAAAAGTCTTCGGGAATCATTAGAAGAAAAATGCTATATTGCCGATGTAAAAATTGTCCGCCGATTGCAGTCCGCTATCGACGGAACGGTCAAATATTTGTACGAACTGTATGACGGTGAGTGGATCGAATCGGTTTTAATGCGGTACGAACACGGGTATACCGTCTGCATTTCCACGCAGGTCGGCTGTCGCATGGGATGCAGTTTCTGTGCTTCCGGGCTGAACGGTTTAAGCCGGAATCTGACCGCTTCCGAAATGCTGTCGCAGATCATGGCGGCGGAACGCGATAACGGTATACGCGTTTCCAACGTTGTGATGATGGGGATGGGCGAGCCGCTGGACAATTTTGATCAGTCGGTACGGTTTTTGAAACTGGTTTCGGATGATAACGGCATGAACATCGGTCTGCGGCATATTTCGCTTTCCACATCCGGCGTGGTACCCGAAATCCGAAAACTTGCCGAATACGATCTTCCGATCACGCTGTCGATTTCACTTCACGCGCCGAATGATGAATTGCGAAGATCCATCATGCCGGTCGCGAAACGGTGGAGCATTCAGGAACTGATGTCTGCCTGCAAAGCGTATCAGCAAGTCACAACACGCCGTATATCTTTTGAGTATGCGCTGATAGAAGGCGTGAATGATACAAAGGAATGCGCGTTACAGCTTGCGAAACTGATGCGCGGTTTATTAAGTCACGTTAATTTGATACCGGCCAATCCCGTAAAGGAAAATACTTTCAGAAAGCCGGACAAACAACATATTTTACAATTTCAGGCCGAGCTTGAAAAACTCGGCGTAAATGCGACGGTTCGCCGAACGCTGGGAGCGGATATTGACGCTTC
>JAZRWX010000219.1:0-14931 GCA_045599905.1 Acutalibacteraceae bacterium | reverse complement strand
TGCAGACGGATTTTTGAATCCTTCATGAAATTCTCCTATTTCAAAATAATGTAAGCATATAATACACAATTGATAAAAATCGATCCAACGGTGATACGCGCGGTTCAAACCCGATTGGAACGGGATTGACAGGTTCAGGCGGTTTCGGCGGTTCAACATAGACTGGTAACTGCTCAAACGCGTAATCACAAAGTTTCTTGTGATCCTGCCAGTCATTCGGATCGTTTAACGTCACACAGATGACATATTTACCATCCCGTTTTGCCGCGGAAACCAGACAGCGCCCGGCTTTTTTCGTAAAGCCCGTCTTGACTCCGACCGATCCGTCGTATTCTTTCAACAATCGGTTATGATTTTTCAACGTTCTGCGATAGGGTGGATTACCGTAATATAGTGTTTCGCTGTATGTACCGGTGGCCGCCGCAAATAATTCGTTTTGCATAGCGTACCGTGTCAGGTTCGCAAGATCACGGGCAGACGTGTAATGACTTTCTCCATCTAAACCGGACGGTGTATCAAAATGCGTATTCGTCAGTTTTAACGCCGCCGCTTTTTCGTTCATCTTTACAACGAAATTTTCCACCGAACCGGCAAGCGCAATGGCGGTCGTATTGGCCGCATCGTTACCGGAAGCCAGCAACATACCGTACAGCAATGCATGATAGGTCACGGTATCACCCGGCAACAGTCCCATTGATGATCCTTCGACCGTTGTCATTTCTTTCGTAACATGAACCACCGTCTCCGGATCGCCGGCTTCACACAACAGCAAAGCAGTCATGATTTTGGTCGTACTCGCCATTGCAAGACGGCGGTCAGCGTTTTTTTCAAAAACCGCTTCCCCGGTATTTCCGCAGATCACAATAGCCGCAGAAGCCGAAACCGTTGAGGCATCCGTTATAAAAGACAGCCACGGCAGGCAGCAAACAAGCAAAACCGACAATAATTTTTTCATCGCACACTCACCCACCGTATTTTATGCGTTGAAGGCGGACGGTTATGCGCTTCTGTCGGTATTATTTATCTTTACTGACCAGACTTTTGACTTTAACAAGAATATCGGGTGCCATATTGATTGCCTTGTCAACAGTATTCATTTCACTGTATACCGGCATCATGCGAACGTTATCGTTGTGTATGACCAGGAACGCCACGGGCGTGATAGTAACCCCGGCACCACCGCCGCCGCCGAAAAGATCTTTCTGCGTATGTTTGGAGGCAAAATCACTGCCGCCGCTTGCTAATCCGAATGCGATTTTGGAAACCGGGACCAAAGTAACGTCATCCACCTTGATCGGGTCACCGATCACCGTTTCGGCATCAACGACCGAACGCAGCTTGTCCATTGTAACATCCATGATACCTTTAATACTTTCACTCATGCAAATCGCGCCTCCATTTTTTATAAGAAAAATAGCCGGATATGAAACCGATCAATAGCATCCACGGCTGTAAACATACCGCCAAGGAAAAATTGATCTTATTTTTAGAATGGTTAAAATCAGCGGAAATATCAATATTTTTCGCCTTACAGTCAATAATCGAAAACAATAATTCAATAACCGGATAAACGGTACTGCAAACAACGCCGTATAATATCGCCGTTTGGGCGGCGTCAGCACTGCATACGTCCCAGATCAAACGCAGATCACGGAAACGGATCCGTTTCAGGATCCATGCGTTTTTTTGCAGGATCGTACGAAGCAAACGGGAAAACGCACGGACCGAATCGGAAAAGCCCAATTCATGATATATATGTTTGAAGGCGTTTTCCTTTTTTGCTTTTCCGGATTTTGACGGTTTCTTTTGTGCTGCTTTTTTTTGAGGAGTTTCTTTGTTCTTCTTTTGCTTCTTTTCGGTAGAAAATACTGAAATATTAAATAATTTGATCTTGCAAATAAACGCATGATCGTATGAAACAAAAACACTGACAGGCAACAAAAGAATCACAAGGATCAGCCCAAGAACGGCAATCAAAAACCAGAAGAGAATGCGTAGAAATATCACCAAAACACCTCGAATCGGTAATTATTCTTCCTTGTCGGCCGGCAGTTCACTGATCATTTCCAACTGCTCGCCCATGTCACCGACCTGAACCTGCTCGGATTTCGGTAACGGCGGCAGTTCGCTTAAATCAGACAACGAAAAACAGCGCAAAAAGTTTTTGGTCGTTCCATACAAAAGCGGACGGCCCGGCAATTCCAGACGACCGCGTTCTTCGATCAGTTCTTTTTCGATCAAGGTACCGACAACGCCGGAACAATCAACGCCGCGGACCTGTTCGATAAAGGATTTTGTGACCGGTTGATTATAGGCGATGACCGCCAGTACTTCCAAAGCCGCAGGTGAAAGCGGTGTTTTACGCCGTATATCAAACGCTTTTTTGATCCATTCAGCGTACTTTTTCCGGGTGGTCAGCTGATAGGTGTTTTCCAACCGTATCAATTCCAATCCGCTGTTCTGTTCGTCCAGACGTTTGGTCAGATCATTCAGCGCTTTTTCGATTTTTTCGGGTGAAAGATCAAAAACCAGCGTCAGGCGGTCGATACTGATAGGTTCGCCGCTTGCAAACAGCACGGATTCCAAAGCGGCAATTAATTCTTCACGTTTCATGAGCGTTTATGTCCCCTGTTCAACTTAATTTCGGCTTCATCCGCATCACCGATGATTTCCACACGGTTTGCTTTGCACAGTTCCAGAACCGCTAAAAACGTAGCGATCATTTCCGAACGGCTTTGCGCGGAATGATACAGATGCGACAGTTTCTGTGATCCGCCGTGCCACAGATTACGTATTACATAAACAATTTTAGTGGAAACGGCAACGATCTTTTTGGCGACGATCTTTGTAAACGGCGCGGTTGACGGCGGTAATTTCCGCTGACCGCGGCCGACCGCCGCGATATAAGAAAGATACAGTGTGTCCGGCTGATGAACCAATGTATAGGTTTGCGGCAATTCAACCTGCTGCGGCTGACGGATGAATCGATCGAATCCGTCGGTCATCGTTCCAAATTTCTGCGCCATCTGCTGGCAGATCTGATATTCCAGCAGTTCGCCGGTCAATTCCTGTTTTAACTGCTCGATTTCATCGTGACGCGGCAGCAGACTGACCGTTTTCATATAGATCAAACGCGCCGCCATATCCAAAAACTCACTGGCAATATCCAGGTTTTGTTCTTTCATCGCGTCGATCTGTTCCATGTACTGATCAAACAGAACGGTCAGTTGAATGTCATAAATATTCAGTTTATTTCTCGCGATCAACTGCAAAAGCAGATCCAGAGGTCCTTCAAAGCTTTCAAGCTTATAGGACAAAACCGTTTCAGCCATGATTCAACCTCCATCCGTAAATAATCAGAACATCGGAAACGGCAGTGATGCTAACCAAGAAATCGCACGCATAAGCAGGTTTCTTAAAAAATCCATCGGAATGTCAAGAATACCGGTAAAAAGCAACGCGAACAGAATGATAAAAAAGTATCTTTCGTACTGCATCAGTTTATAATAAATACGATTTGGCAAACAGGCAGTCAGCAAACGGGAGCCGTCCAGCGGCGGGATCGGGATCAAATTAAAGACCGCCAAACCGACGTTAAGTTGCGCGATCAGCGAAAAAATCTGCGCGATATTGTAAAAAATATTTGATTCGTACCCATCCACAAATGCATAAAAACTGTAACTGCCATTACTGATCTTTTGAGTGCAGAACAGTAAAAAAACAAAGTAAAGAACCGCTGAAATAAGCGCAAGCAACAAATTGGCAACCGGGCCCGCCAAAGCGGTCAGCGCCATATCGCGTTTCGGTTTTTTGAACTGATAGCCCGTCACCGGCACCGGTTTGGCCCAACCGAAACCAAACAGCAGAATACATACGGCGCCGATGGGATCAATATGGTTCATCGGATTGAGCGATAACCGTCCCTGATACCGTGCCGTATGATCACCCAACTTGTCCGCGACAAAAGCGTGCGCCGCCTCATGGATCGGCAAAGTCAGAAAAATAACGATCAATTCGGCGACGATATTCAGTACCAGTTGCGCCAAACTGATATGTCCGCCTCTCAACAATGAAAACAGCAAAATTTACACTTCCAAATATATATTCGTATATATTATATAACAATTTTTTAGCAAATACAAGAAAAACATATTTTAAAGCAAAAGAATTAACGCTTTCCGATTGGAAAGCGTTAATTTACGTTATTCTGAACACAATACCAAAATATTCACATAAGGAAAGCACAGTACATTTAGCGATCATATCAATATGATACCTTATCCAGTCAGCATCAGCAGGATCGTCATGATAACCGTATTCGACCAGAACTGCCGGCGCACGCGTTTTCTGCACTTCCCCCAACTCGGTTGTCGCGATCAACGAAATTTTCCGCGGCAGCGGATAGATCACTTTCAGATTCTGCGCCAGAATTTCCGCGAAGCGTCTGCCGGACTGACTGCCGGGAAAATAATAGATTTCAATGCCGCGGCGGTTTTCAAAAGCGGCTGCCGCGTTTGAATGTAAAGCCAGATGAAAATCAAAGTTCCCCGCATTGGAATCATTGATCGCATCAGCGGCTGTACGGTCCTCAGAATTCATTGAAAATAAAATTCCACTTGCTTTCATATAGGGCAGCATTGCAGTGGCAAGCCGGAACATATAATATTCCTCGTTACCGCCGCCGAAATACGGATTGAATTCCTGAGTGGACGGACTTAAATAAACAGAAGGCATTTTCCTCACCTGTTACAGCGTATGAGAAAAATGCCTTTTTGTTAACAAAGATTTTGTTCTTCCGCCGCTTTACGTACTACCGAAGAAAACCAGCAATACAGGGCTTCGCCCAATTCCTGGAATATCGGATCACCGTCATGGGAACACAGCATGGCAAATGTCTGGCCGATGCGGCGCTCAACATCGCCGCCGCGGCGGAAAGCAAGATAATAGAACGAAAACGCGCCGGTATCAGACGAAGTACGGTACAGTTCCGTATCGGCTTCTTTCAGCGTATTCAAAAAACTCTTCAAAGCAACACCGCCCAGCGCCTCACTTTTGCAATACTGCTCAAAGCCAACAGTTGCCGTAAATGATAACAGTAGTCTTCGCTGGATCATCATATCGAAATTGCGGTTTGATTCACCTTGTTCCGTGCTTTTGGCGTCTTCAATAAAACGCGAAGCCACCGCCATACCGAACTTTTTGGCGTTTTCGTTTTCGATCGGTGAACGTTCCGCCTGCTCTTCCTGCAATAATATATTGCGGCGAACATCTTCGGAAGGTCGATTACCGGCGATCTTTATATCCTGATCCGTATTCAAATGGCATCACCCTTTTGCTTATATTCTTTTAATGCCTCTGCCAGCTGTGCGGGGCAGGAAGTATTTTTGAAACCGCAGCGTATATTTTCAAGACGCGCGATCACGTCGTCGACCCGCATACCTTCGACCAAAGCGCCGACGGCCTGCGTATTACCGTGGCATCCGCCGTGATAGCGAACCTTTTTAACGATATCATCCTCAACGCAGATGTCAATACTTTGTGAACAAACCCCGTGATTTTTATGTGTAAATTCCATAACTGCAACGACCTTATCTGTCCTTGAATTTATTACTGCGAACCGGATGGCGCAGTTTTCTTAAAGCTTTTGCTTCGATCTGACGAATACGTTCACGCGTGACGTTGAATTCGCTGCCGACTTCTTCCAAAGTGTGACTGCGTCCGTCGTGCAAGCCGAAACGCAGACGGATCACAGCTTCTTCACGCGGCGTCAGCGTATGCAGAACGCTGTCAATATCTTCGTTCGTTATTGTCTTCAATGCGGCCTCATCCGGCGCAAGCGCATCTTCATCGCGAATGAAATCCATCAAACGGGAATCTTCCTCCGGCCCAATCGGTGTTTCCATGGAAACCGGTTCCTGTGCGACACGCATGATCTCACGCACACGCTCTACCGGAAGATCCATTTTTTCGGCGATCATATCTTCGCTCGGTTCATAGCCGTTTTCGTGTAACAACTGACTTTGAACCTTTTTCAACCGGTTAATGGTTTCGACCATGTGTACGGGAATTCGGATCGTACGCGCCTGGTCGGCAATGGCTCTGGTGATGGCCTGACGGATCCACCAAGTGGCATACGTTGAAAATTTAAAGCCCTTGGTATGGTCAAATTTATCAACCGCTTTGATAAGACCGACGTTACCTTCCTGGATCAGATCCAAAAAGTACATTCCGCGGCCGACATACTTTTTCGCGATACTGACAACCAAACGCAGATTGGCCTCGGTCAGACGCTGTTTCGCGAATTGATCGCCCTCGCTGATGCGTACTGCAAGTTCGATTTCTTCATCGGTGGAAAGCAGCGGAACGCGACCGATTTCACGAAGGTAGACCTTTACCGGATCATCCAAAGAAATGTTATCGACCGAAAGATCGTCCTGAATGTTATCAACATCCATTTCTTCCAGTTTTAATTCATCTTCGGAAGGTTCTTCCTCAAAGTCAATATCCAATGTCGGCGGAACGGCAAGCAGTTCATCAAAATCCTGCGGACCGCTCTCGATGGCGTCAAAACTTTTTTCGGTCATTTCTTCTGCGTTTTCATCCGTTTCCGGTAAAGTTTCGGCGGCTGTTTCTTTGACGTTTTCTTCGATTGGCTGTTCTTTTTTCTTGGAAGGCATGTTTAATTCCCCTTTTGTTTTTTTTCTATCATTTGCTTTAATTGATTTGCCCAATCATCCACAGATGTATCTTTCATATCAGAGACGTTTTTAAGTGTCCCCTCCTCTAATATGACCGAAATACAATCCGTCAATACCTTTTGCGGATTTTGCGACCCCTTTACACCGTTTTGCAGCGATACAAGATATCCGGTCTCCACCGGAGATAAAAAGTCGCTGAAAGACGATATTTCAATGGTTCGGCCGGAATCACTGCATTGAAGAATTCTGCTGTATATACGCCTATTTAAAGTTGTCAGCATTTTATCTTCCGGCAGCCCTTCTTTGGAAAAAGCGCATAAATCAGGATGTTGCAGTAAAACCGAGATCAGCGTTTCTTCCGCGGCCGTTCCCTTAATATTATTCCGTCTTTCGGGGTTTACGTCCTCACGCGAATAGCGTGGATTGATCACCGCGTGGATTTCCTTTTTCCGAACCTCTTTTGCCCGTTGGGCACGCAGTTGATTCACGCGGTTTTCCAATGTGGTACGCGTAATTCCGAAACGGTCACACAGCCGCCCGATATACAGGTCGCGTGCAATGTCATCCGAAGTTTCGGCAAGAATTTTTGCGGCGGCGGATAAATACTGCACCTTACCGGCGTCGCTTTCAACGTCGACCGTCTGCGCGGCACTGAAAAGTTTGAATTCGATCTCGTTGATCGCGCTGTCTAAAAGAGCCGTAAATTTTGCCGCGCCGAATTCCTTGATATAATCATCCGGATCTTTACCGTCCGGAATGGTCACGATCCGGATATTCAGACCGGTTTCCTGCAACTTTTCGCAGGCCTTACGGATCGCGCTTTGTCCAGCAGAGTCACCGTCCATCGTCAAAACGATTTCTTTGGTGTAACGGCTGATCAGTTTTGCCTGTTCCGGTTTGAAAGCCGTCCCCAAAGCGGCAACGGTGTTTTCAAAACCGGCCTGGTGAAGCGAAACGACATCCATATTTCCCTCAACCAGAATAAGCCGTTCGGCACAGTGTGCCTTTGCAAAGTTGATACCAAACAGATTTTCGCCTTTTTTATAAATCGGCGTATCACCGGTATTTACATATTTTGCGCCTTTTTTGTCATCGCCCGGCATAGCTCGTCCGCTGAAAGCGATCACCCTGCCGCGAATATCAATGATCGGAAACATGATCCGTTTCCGGAACCGATCGTAATAACTGCCGCGCTGGCTTTTTAAGATTACGTCGGCCTGCACAAGATCAGCGGTGGAATATCCGCACCGGTGCAGATGATTCAATAATCCGTCCCAAGAATCGGGTGCGGCACCCAAGCCGAAATGACGTATCGTTTCGACAGTCAGACCGCGACCGGTCAGATAATCCAATGCCCATTTTCCCTGCGGAGACATTAAATATTTGTGATAAAAACGGGCGGCTTCACGATTGATATCATACAAAGTGTTTTTCATTCTTTGCACGGAATCATCATACCCGACTTCCGTCAAAGTGACACCGGCACGTTCCGCTAAAACGTGCACGGCTTCCATGTAATCCAGATTTTCGATCAACTTTGTAAAAGTGAAAACATCCCCGCCGACATGACACCCGAAGCAGTAAAACGAACCGTTTTCGGGGTACACGGTAAAAGACGGCGTCTTCTCGTTATGAAACGGACAAAGTCCGATTAGATTTTTACCGCGGCGTTTCAGCGCAACATACGGCGAAATCACATCTTCTATTTCATTTCTGTATTTAATTTCATTCAACACCTGTTCCGGTATCGGCAAAGGACATTCACCACCTTACATATTGTAATGATAATAACAAAAAAGTTAAACTATATTAAACTATATTAAACTATATTTACAGTTTCCAGAATTTCGGGATGTAAATATCCGAATAAGCCATAACGGCATAATGATCGGTCATGCCGGCGATGTAATCGGTTACGGCGCGTTCAACACCCTCTTTTTCAAGGACAGTTTTACATTCGGCGGACATTTCATCCGGATGTGCCAAAAAGTAACGGTACAAACCTTCGACAATATCAAAAACCTTTGTTTCTTCCGATTTTGCAATCGGGTTGCGGTAAACCGCCTCAAACAAAAAGTCGTGCAGACCCTGATAACATTCTTCGGTTTGCGAATCCATTTTCAATTCCGTATCACTGTTTTCGATCAGCGAGCGCACCAGTGTATTGATACGCTGACTTTTTGAATGACCGAGATGATCGGTAATGCTTTTCGGCAATTCGTTTTCCGAAATAACACCGGCACGGATTGCGTCGTCGATATCGTGGTTGATATAAGCGATGCGGTCACAAAAACGGACGATTCTTCCCTCGACCGTAAAAGCCCAATCATCCTTGGTGTGGTGAAGAATTCCGTTCAGCACCTCGGCGGTCAGGTTCAATCCCCTGCCGTCCTTTTCAAGTTTTTCACAGACACGAACACTTTGCTCGTAATGAGTGAAACCACAACTGTATAACTGATTCAGCGCGCGCTCACCAGCGTGGCCGAAAGGGGTGTGACCCAGATCGTGACCGAGAGATATCGCCTCGGTCAAATCTTCGTTCATACGCATAGCGCGGGCAACCGTTCGGGCGATCTGCGCAACTTCAAGCGTATGTGTCAGCCGGGTTCTGTAATGATCGGATTCCGGCGATAAAAAGACCTGCGTTTTATGCTTTAACCGGCGAAATGCTTTACAGTGAATGATGCGATCCCGATCCCGTTGAAAAACGGTACGCAAATCACATTCCGGCTCAAAAACCGCACGGCCGAGACTTTCAGAACTGTGAACGGCGCGCGGGCTTAAAAACTGGATTTCAAACTGTTCGCTGGTTTCGCGGATCGTCGGCATGAAAACGCCCCCTTTTTGATTTATAACTTGCTTATACTTACTTATTCGTCAAATAAGTGCCAAAACCTTTATTTTTATAATGAAAATGCAAAAAAATTTCGATCGACTTCCTCAGCGGATAGTCTGCCGCAAAATGCATCAATAAATTCAGCCGTGAAATGCGGCAGTTGATCGTCATCGCGCAGTTGATAACGAACGGTGACCTGCTCGGCGAATTCGGTCGATAGAATCACCGCGGAATGTTTTCGGATCAATCGTTCCAACGATGCGTGAAGCGGATATGGGCACACCGTTTCAAAAATCACACACGGGCACATTTCGACACGGGAGGCCGCCTTTAACGCATCATTTGCGGCGGTGGAATACGCATGAACAAGCCCGCCGGTTCCAAGCAAGGTTCCGCCGAAATAGCGTGTTACGATAACGATCGTATCCACAAGTCCCGAACCGGACAACGCGTCAAGAACCGGTTTGCCGGCCGTTCCGTGTGGTTCACCGTCGTCCGAAAAACGCATGGTGCCGTCTTTTAATATATAGGCATATACATGATGCTTTGCGTCCCAAAATCGCGTGCGTGCATCCCCCAGCAGCCGTGCGGCGTTTTCTTCACTGTCGCACGGAAAAACCTCGCCGATAAAGCGTGAACGTTTTTCGGAATATTCAGCACTTGAAGTTTTGTCAACGGTAAAATACGGTTTCATTTATGCGATTCCTTTCAACGAAATACGAAAAACGCGGCTGCCGAAAAGACAGCCGCGTAAAAGGCGAGATTATCAATCTTGCATACCGAAACGCTTTTTAAATCTGTCGACACGACCACCGGTGTCAACCAATTTCTGCTTACCGGTAAAGAACGGATGACATTTCGAACAAATATCCAAACGAATATCTTTCTTGGTGGAGCGGGTTTCAAATTCAGCACCGCAAGCACACTTAATCGTTACCTTTTCGTACTGAGGATGGAGTCCTTCTTTCATTCTTGTCACCTCTTTCAAATCTTGTCACCATGTAATACTATCATACATTTTTGAAAAATGCAAGAGAAATTTCAAAAATATTTTCACTTTTTGAAAAAATGTCGAATTTTCTCGTATATTTCCACACTTTTGAAGCAAATTTTGTACTTATTAGCCCGTTTTGCTATTCTGACGCTGTGGCGGTCAGCGCTTTCAGACAGCGAATGACTTTTGCAGGCATTCAGACAAACTGACGGATAGATCACACACCACCAGTTTTTTCCGGCGGCATTTCCGAGCCGTATGTTAAGCGACTTATAAACACCTGCCGGCAGGGAAAAATCATCGTAAACCCGTGTATCGAAATAAGTATCACCAACTGTTACGACGGCACGGTAATCAAATCCGTTTTCACGCAAAGTATCGTTCGCGATATCGGTAAAAACCACGTTGGATGATTTTGCCGCGGCGATGGCTGATTTCAGGTCACGATCTCCCGAAAACAGTTTTTCCGCCCGTTCAACGATACGGTCACGGATCAGCAATTTTACCGCCTGATCTTCCGCTGCGTCCGAATGGGCAACGATATGCAGACGGAAAACGTTTTCACGCAAATTTTCACATTCGGTATCAAAACGGGCAAAACTAATCAATATTGCCGCAATCAGTCCGAACAAAACCGCAAGTTCAATATATTTCCGTTTCTTTTTCAAAACAAAACACTCCATTCAAAATGATCTGCATTAAGAATGGACAAAACAGAACGTTTTTATTCAAACAAAACGCCGCAATCTATCGGATGCGCCAAAAAGACCTCTTTACCCTTTTCACGCAAAGCACCGACGGCTTTTTTTGCGGTATTCAACTGATCAAAAATACCAAATACCGTCGGGCCACTGCCGGAAAGCGAAGCACCAAGCGCACAAAAACTTAACAATTCATTGACGACATCGGCATGATCGGTGACACTCAAAAAATCATTCGAAACGGCAGAGCCTAATGCTTTCAAATCCTGATTCCGCAAAGCGCGGACTGCGTTTTCGGTTTGTTTTGACCGACAACAGAACGGGCTTTCATCGATCGCCTGATACATTTCTTTTGTGGATAATTTCATGCCGTCTTTATAACCGACAATAAAACAATCGGGTATGGATCGGGTTGGTGTGATCAATTCACCGACGCCGCCGACACGTGCGGTTCCGCCAATGATACAAAACGGTACGTCCGCACCGACCGAAAGACCGATTCGGCATAACTCATCGGTCGGCAAATCGGTATTATACAATCGGTCTAATGCCAGGATAACCGCCGCGGCATCCGCACTGCCGCCACCCATTCCGGCGGCCTGTGGTATATGTTTTTCGATCCGGATATCAACGCAAGTATCGATTCCGGTATACGAGCCGAAAGCACGGACGGCTTTCATGCAAATGTTATTTTCACCGTTCAATTCCGTCAATGAGCAACCGACCGTATTATGATCGGATTTTTCGATGATCAAAATATCCGCCAAATCGACTGACTGCATCACACTGTCAAGTAAATGATACCCGTCTTCCCTTTTTCCGCAGAGATCAAGCGTCAGATTCAGTTTTGCGTACGCTTTCAGTTTCATGTTTTTCACCCAGCTTCAAATTCAAAAAGACGACTGAACCGATGACCAGAACAATGCCGAGCCAGCCGGTCCATTTCGGGAACTCATGAAATATAGTCAAACCGATTACCGTTGCCATGACCGGTTCAACAGTCGCAATGATCTGTGCCCGATCCGGTGCGACTGTTTTAAGCCCGGAAGTATATAACAGATACGGTAAAACCGTATTGAAAGCCGCCATTGCGACTGCGATCGGCAACGCGCTGACCGGAACGACCGAAAACGGGTCTGCCAGTAGTTTTCCGAGTTCTTTTCCCAATAACGGGATCGTTCCGAGAAAAGCGAATAAGAAGGTATAAAACGTAATCGTGATCGACGGATAACCGCGTTTCAGCAGAATTTCCCCGAAAACAGTATACAGCGCATACCCGAACCCTGTCAGCAGGCCGAATGCCAGGCAGGTCGGCGTGATCGCAAATCCGCCGACAGAAAGACCGGAAACCAACAGGCACCCGATAAAAGCAATAACGCAGGCACCGGCTTTTTTCAGGGTGAATTTTTCCTTGAACAGCGGAACGGAAATGCCGATCACAAAGAATGGTGAAGTGTACAACAGTACCGCGGCAACCGACAGTGACGAAAGCGACATTGTTTTATAATAGCAGTAATTGAACATAACAATACTGAATATGCCAGTTACTATAAACAACCAGATATCTTTCAGGTTGATTCTGAACAATTTTGTATCTTTGAATAACACGATCAGAGATAAAATCAAAACCGTAAACAATGAACGCAAAAATACCGTCATCATATTACTGACGTTAAATTTTGTCAAAGACCGAACGTAAATACCTGCCGTGCCCCAAAAACAAGCGGCGGCGATGATCAACCAGACGTCAAACTTTTTCTTTTGCATTCTTTCCTCCTTGTTCAGGGTGCCAGGTGCCGTAGGATTTGCGTGACAGCCACGCTGAAATACTTGAAGAACGAAAAACGAAAAACGCGACACACGCACCTGAAACATTCAGCAATACATCATCCACATCCGACGAGCCGCACAGCAACAGTAATTGCAACATCTCGATCAGAACAGCGACCGCAAAGATCACGAGCAGAAACCAACCGAAACGGTTCATCTTCCGGTACAACATTGGCAGGAGCAGCGCAAACGGCACCAGAAACGCAAAGTTACCAAACAGGTTTTCGATCATTTGCAGAAAAGTTAAATTGCCCTCCGCAAAACCGCGTATATAAAGGATGATCGTGGTAAAAGGAATATTATTGGTATTACTTTGAAGATAGAATCTGACCTGATCGGAATTACGATGAAAAATATCAATAACATGACGGTCGAAATCTTTATCGACCAGTGTAAAATCAATTACGGTAAAGATATAGATCCACAGAAGAATGCGTGCGGTCCGCCGCATAACCTCATGCCGGCGTTCTTCGGATTCGATTGCCGCACAGCGCAAAGAACCCGTTAAAAAGCCATAAATCTATATTATAACTGCCGTTATGAATTTCAGAAAATGTGTCCAGGACGACACAAACCATTCCGCGCCGAATAAGACGCAGAAATTAATAAAACACAAAACATACATAACGGCGGAAATTGCAGCAACAGAACGTTGACGCACAAACACACCGCCCAAAATAACAAAATAAGTATTTATATTTTACGTGACAAATTTCACACTGTCAAGTGTTTTTGAACACGATATTTTCGGATTGTAAAATTTTATTGATAATCGTTAAAATCAGTTGTAAAATGTTTTGGAATATGATAGAATAGAAAAAAATATTTGGAGGTATCACCTTGGAAAGCAAGATAGTTATCACCAGTGACAGCACGACCGATCTCGGGACTGCACTTAAAGAACGTTATCATATCGATACGCTGCCGCTTGGCATCGTTTTGGGAGATCAGTTATATAATGACGGTGTTGATATCACTCCGTTTGACATTTATGAACATCACGCCAAGACCGGCGAACTGCCGAAAACCAACGCTACGAACATTGATGACGCGGCTTTATTTTTCAAAAAATACGTTGATGCCGGAAATACGGTGATCCATTTCTGCCTTTCTTCGGAAATGTCCTCCAACTATAATAACGCACGTCTGGCTGCCGAAGAGGTCGGTAACGTCTTCGTGATCGACTCGCGCAATCTTTCTACCGGCGGCGGTCTTTTGGTCATTGAAGCGGCTGAAATGGCAAAGCAGGGTTTATCTGCCGAAGAAATCGTTGAAAAAATCAACGGTCTGATCCCCTGCGTTGATACTTCATTCGTCATTGACAGTTTGGAGTATCTCTATAAAGGCGGCAGATGTTCCGCGCTGGCTATGTTCGGTGCGAATCTTATGAAATTGAAGCCGTGCATTCAGGTCAAGGACGGTGTTATGGGCGTTGCGAAAAAATACCGTGGTAAATTCCCGGTCGTTTTAGAACAATACGTTCGTGAACAGTTAAGTGATCTGGATGATATCAAATTGGACAGAATTTTTGTTACCCATGCCGGTTGCGATCTTGATATGGTTCAGGATATCGTAAATCTTGTCAAAGAGATCGCACCGTTCAAAGAAGTGTTTGTTACTACGGCAAGTTGTACCATTTCTTCGCACTGCGGACAAAATTCACTCGGTATATTATTCATCCGGAAGTCACAGATATAAATCGTAAACATAGTATGTTGCAGGGGTTTCAACGTGGATATCCGCTGACCGGCGGCAGTTCGGAACTGTGTGCAAAATAACCGGTTTTTGCCCCTTTATCATATAAAGAGCCGGCCAGATTACGGGACGACTCTGTTTTATCTGCAAACTTTGCAAAAACATTTTTTGTTTTAA
>JAZRWX010000218.1:0-3658 GCA_045599905.1 Acutalibacteraceae bacterium | reverse complement strand
GTGATTTTACCTTTTTCGGAAACGGTGTCCGAATACCGGACTTTGAACTCGGTATAGGAAAGGCCGTAGCCAAACGGAAAAACCACCTGCTTTTGCGCCGCCGGAAAGGATTCAAAATACCGGTAGCCCACGTAAATATCTTCGGAATAGGTCACGTAATCATCCGATTCCAAAAAGGTTGCGGTAGACGGGTAGGCGTCCAGTGAATCGGCATAAGTATCGGTCAGTTTGCCGGACGGACAGCGGTCGCCGCATAACAGATCGGCACACGCGTTTCCGCCCTCAATGCCGGAAGCAAAACACGCCAGTATCGCCCCGACTTTTTCACTTTCGACAAAGGGTTTTGCGTTAACGGGTTCGCAGATATTCAGTAAAACGATAATATTTTCAAAGACGGTTTCCAATTGCCGGAACAGTTCCGCCTCTTCCGGAAGCATATCAAAATCATCCGATCGGTCCATTCCCTCGCCGGAAACTCTGGAAATAACGAAAACAGCCGTGGAACAGAAATTTCCCGCTTTTTTCAAAAGACGTTCCATGCGCTTTTTATTGCCGGTTTTGCCTGCTTGTCCGGTAGTGCCGGAATCATCTTTGAAAAGCGAAATTTTCCCTTCCTTTTCTTTGCGGCACAGACCCTCGAAAATACTGACCGTATAGGGGGCGGTCGTCACGTCGCCGCTGCCCCGGCCGCCGATCACGGTATCTGCGGCGCCTTTGCCGAATAACGCTATTTTTTCGTTCTGTTTCAGCGGTAAAGTATGACGAACGTTTTTTAACAGTACCATTCCTTCGATCGCCGCTTCTTTGGCAAGGGCGCAGTGCTCCTCGCACGCCGATACTTTTTTCCCGCCTTCGCCAAGCGGTATGCACGGTTGATACCGTGCCCGGAACCATTTGTATTCGGGGTCAAATGACGAACGTTGTTTGATCATGTTTTTTCCTCCGATCTTGTGCTTGTCAAACGCAATTTTATTATATTCGAAGCCGCCGAAAAGTCAAGACAAACGTCATATCGGCACGGATATTTCCACTGCTGTCCGTAATCCGGCATTCGCGTCGGAATATCTTGATTCCTGCCGGAAAAGGTGCTATAATTCTTTTATGTGAATAATCTCGTAAACGGACAGTGATGGATATGGAACTGAAAGGAAAAGTCATTCATTTTCTCGGGGACAGCATTACCGAAGGGTACACGGCATCCAGACCCGAAAACAGATATGTCGATCTGATCGCCGCGCAAACGGGCGCGATCTGCAATAATTACGGTATCAGTGGTACCCGGATCGCCCGTCAGACCACGCCGTCCCGGGAAACCACGTTTGATCAGTGCTTTTGTGACCGGGCGGACGGGATGGACGAAAACGCGGATATCGTCGTGGTTTTCGGCGGTACGAATGACTACGGTCACGGTGACGCACCGCTCGGTACGTTGGACGATACGACCGATAATACTTTCTGCGGTGCGGTCAATGTTCTGTCTTCAAAACTAAAAACGAAATACCCCCGTGCCGAAATCGTGGTGTTCACACCGCTTCATCGGGAAAACGAGGACGATCCGCGCGGGGAAGCGTCCTGCAAGCCGGCAGACGTAGCGCCGCTTTCGGAATATGTGTGGTTACTGCTGGAAATTGCCGCGAAATGGGATCTACCGGTTTTCGATCTTTATCATTGCTCGGCATACGACCCGACCGTTCCCGAAAAGAAACAACGGTATACCGCCGACGGTCTGCACCCCAATGACGAAGGATTCCGTCTGCTGGCCGACGAAATGATCGGCTTTTTGCGTACCCTTTGACGAACGGAACTTTACTCGGGACAAAAGGGAAAAGTCGCACTTGACAATCACGCTGTAAATGTGGATAATAAAAGGGTAGAAGGGGCATTCGGACAGGATTTCCGATACCTGTTTTACCAACCGAATATCGGACCGGGCAACTTTTTTCGGTTGCCCGGTTTTCTTGAAAAGGATGAATACAATGATTTTGGGGTTTGATATCGGCGGTACCAAGTGTGCCGTCATCACCGCGGAAAGCCGCGGCGGCAATATCACCATCACCGGCAAAACCGCCATTCCGACCGACCGTTCCGTCAGTCCGGAAACGATGGTCGAACGGCTGATGGAACTTGCCGACGGCATGGTGGGGGAAGAGCCTGTTTCTTCGATCGGTATTTCCTGCGGCGGTCCGCTGGATTCCCGCCAGGGAATCATTCTGTCGCCGCCCAATCTGCCGGGTTGGGATCATGTCGAGATCGTCCGCATGATGCGAGATCATTTCGGTGCGCCGGCATACCTGCAAAACGATGCCAATGCCTGCGCGCTTGCTGAATGGAAATTCGGTGCCGGAAAAGGTACGAAAAATATGATTTTCCTGACCTTCGGCACGGGACTGGGTGCCGGGCTGATCATGGACGGAAAACTGTATAGCGGCACGAACGATAACGCCGGCGAAGTCGGGCATATCCGCATCGAAAAGGACGGCCCGGTCGGGTATTATAAAGCCGGTTCGTTCGAGGGATTTTGCAGTGGCGGCGGTATTGCGCAGTTAGGTAAAATCTTTGCCGAAAAGGCGCGCGAAAACGGCATCCGCGCCGCCTATGACGACGGCAGTGAGATCACGGCAAAATCGGTTTCCATCGCGGCGGATAACGGCGATGAGACCGCGCTGGCGGTCTATCGGGAATGCGGCGTGAAACTGGGCGCCGGTCTTTCGGTACTGATCGATATTCTGAATCCGGAACGAATCGTTATCGGCAGTATTTTCGCAAGATCCCGTGAACTGCTGTGGCCATACGCCAAAGAGGTCATCGACCGCGAGGCATTGCCGCTGTCGGCAGGCGTTTGCGAGGTTCTGCCGGCAAGTCTGGGTGAAAAAATCGGTGATTACGCAGCCATCGGTGTTGCGCTTATGGGGGAATAAAAATGAAAGAATTACTGGAACGTTACAGCGTGCTGGAATGCTGTACGGCGGATATCCGTTCGGCGATCGACCGGATCAACGCCGTTTTCAAAAACGGCGGCAAACTGCTTTTATGCGGCAACGGCGGCAGTGCTTCGGACTGTGAGCATATTGTCGGGGAACTGATGAAGGGCTTTTTGTCCAAAAGACCGTTGAGCGACTGCAAAAAGCAGATTATGTTACAGAACAATCCCGCTTTGCCGGCGGATACGCTTGAAAAATTACAGTCGGGTGTCCCGGCCATTTCTCTGCCCAGCTTTATCGGATTGAATTCGGCTTTCTGCAACGATGTGGACGCCGAACTGGTATACGCGCAAAGCGTACTGAATTTCGCCAAACCGGGCGACGCGTTGCTGTGTATCAGTACGTCGGGCAACTCTAAAAACTGTGTCGCGGCGGCGCAGGTCGCCAAAGGGCTCGGCATTGAGGTGATCGCGCTGACCGGCGCAACGGGCGGAAAACTCAAAGACGTTGCGGACGTCTGCATTCGGGTACCCGAAACCGAAACATATAAGGTGCAGGAACTGCATCTGCCGGTCTATCACTATATGTGTATCGAGATCGAAAAGGAAATCTGCTGATTTTACGATCCGGTGTAAATGTTTGAAACAATAAAAAACCGTCGAAAGGGAAGATGCTTACCTGGACTGCCCCAAATTGTACGGACAGCACAAAAAAGCCCCTATGGTAGGTAAATATTA
>JAZRWX010000217.1:0-1601 GCA_045599905.1 Acutalibacteraceae bacterium | reverse complement strand
CTACGATCCGACTTGTTCGGTCGGAACCAAAGAAAGCGAATTAACGATATTGTGGGGACGCTTGCAGTCGGTACCCACGGTCGCCCACGGTTTTTCGGGCGCGGCCTTGACTTTCAGACCGTCCAGATCGACCGGTTCCATCATCTGACCGATCGTACCGTCCGCCAAGATCATGGCGGTCATGCGGTATTGATCCGCCAGTTCAAATCCTTTGACGGTCAGCGCCGCCATTTCCTCGACCGAAGCCGGTGCCAGCACAATCATGTGATAATCGCCGTGACCGCCGCCGCGGGTCGCCTGGAAATAGTCCGCCTGACTGGGCTGGATGCCGCCGAGGCCCGGGCCGCCGCGCTGAACATTGACCACGAACGCCGGCAGATCGGCGCCTGCCAGATAGGACAGACCTTCACTTTTCAGTGAAATTCCGGGGCTGGACGAAGAGGTCATTACACGATGACCCGTCGACGAAACGCCGTAGACCATATTGATCGCGGCGATCTCGCTTTCCGCCTGCAAAAACGTACCGCCGATTTTGGGCATTTTCTTTGCCATATACGCGGCGATCTCGGTTTGCGGGGTGATCGGATATCCGAAGTAATGCCGGCAGCCGGCGATGATCGCGGCTTCGGCAATGGCTTCGTTGCCTTTCATTAATACTTTGTTAGCCATATTTCCTCACCTTTCCACCTTGATAATACAGTCGGGACACATGGTCGCGCAGAACGCGCAGCCGATGCAGGCATCCGGATTGATTGCTTCGACCGGATGATGTCCTTTTTTGTTGATCTTATCCTTGGCCAGCCCGAGGACCGCTTTGGGACAAACATCAACGCAAAGTCCGCAACCTTTACAGTTATCGGTTTTGAATGTTAACTTTGCCATTTTGGTACAACTCCCTTTTTTACATTCTTTATTCAATTTTTGATTGCAGATTCAAGGGAAAAAGGTCGGGGATCTTTCCTTCCAGTTCCCGTGCGACCGCGTTTTCGGCGCAGGTCATTTTGATGGGCAATCCGGTGATTTCGGACACGGCTTTGGCATATTCCGCCGAAGCGAGAACCTGTTCCGCCGTGGTCTCCCGTCCCAGATTGGTATTATTGACGATCGCGGTAAATGGAATGCCGCCGGCATACTCGATTTCCCGCAATACTTCCAGTGTTTCAGCCGCCGTCCTTGTCAACGGGCGGTTGCCGTTGATGACAAACAGCATTTCATAATCGTTTTCTTCCAGAATGGCCGGTGCCAGCCGTCCCAGCGCCAGCGCGCCGCGGTCGTCTCCGCCGACGTCAATGACGCAGGTCAGCGAACGGTCATCGGTAATGGCGTACATTTCCTGCGGCAGTGCCGGAATATCCACGTTACTGCCGGCATAGGGCGAAATGATCAGCCGGATATCCCGCCGGCGCAGTTCGTCGGCGCTGTCCCCCGTGCGAAAGTACGGATTGACGATATCCAGATCGGCGATCGCGACCCGGTCCCGGGTTTCCCGCAGGCGGTAGGCGTAATTCAGCGCGATATTGGTCTTGCCGCTGCCGTAATGCCCGCAAAACAGCGTAATACGTTTGGCTTCCATGTTTTCACCTTACAGTTTGTTGCGCTGG
>JAZRWX010000216.1:0-4927 GCA_045599905.1 Acutalibacteraceae bacterium | reverse complement strand
TTTTGTCTCGACAACTCTACCTTAACACAGGTTCGCTCTATTCGCTATCCTTTTTTTATTCTTTGTCACACATCATTGTAACACATACAATTTCAAGCATCATTTCGTAAAACTGTGTATTGACAATCGGGAATATTTGCAAGTATAATATATTTTTGGTGATGATTATGGCAAAAATCAATATCGTAATGGTTGAACCGGAGATTCCGCAGAATACCGGAAACGTTGCACGAACCTGTGCCGCCACGGGTGCCAGACTGCATCTGGTCGGGCCGATGGGTTTTACCATTGATGATAAAAAACTCAAACGAGCCGGGCTGGATTACTGGCAGTATCTCGATATCACTTATTATAAGGATATTGAGGAGTTTTTTGAAAAGAATAAAGGGGAATTCTTTTATTTTACGACGAAGGCGCGGCATACACACAGCGCGGTCGAATATCCCGACAATTGCTATCTTGTGTTCGGCAAGGAAACCAAAGGTTTGCCGGAAGAATTGCTGCTGAAAAATCCGGACAGCTGTGTCCGAATTCCCATGGCGACGGATATCCGCAGTCTGAATCTTTCCAATTCCGTGGCGATCGGTGTATACGAGGTTTTGCGGCAATGGGATTATCCCACGTTGGAAAATTTCGGTCAACTGCACAATTACCGGTGGGAAGATACCCTGTAAATCTCTGTTTTGCCCTATAAAAAACTGGTTGCATTTGTCTTTTTTTATGGTATAATATATTTTGTGGAAATTTTAACAATCTGAAAGGAAGAACTTTATGAACGCTCTTAACAAAAAGACCGTAGACGATATCAACGTCAAAGGTCAGAACGTCCTTGTCCGCTGTGATTTCAATGTCCCGCTGAAAAACGGTGTTATCACTGATGAAAACCGTATCGTCGCGGCACTGCCGACCATTCAGAAACTGATTGCCGATGGTGGCCGTGTGATCCTTTGTTCCCATCTCGGAAAACCGAAGGGTGAACCGAAACCGGAACTTTCGCTGGCTCCCGTTGCCAAACGTTTGTCTGAACTGCTTGGTAAAGAAGTGGTTTTTGCCGCTGATGATAATGTTGTCGGTGAAAACGCAAAAGCGGCTGTTGCCAACATGAATGACGGTGATGTGGTTCTTCTTGAAAATACCCGCTACCGTGCCGAAGAAACCAAAAACGGTGAAGCGTTTTCCGCAGAACTCGGTTCTCTTGCCGATATTTTCGTAAATGACGCTTTCGGTACGGCGCATCGTGCACATTGCTCGACGGTCGGTGTCGTTTCCTATGTTAAGGAAGCCGTTGCCGGTTATCTGATCGGTAAAGAATTGAAATATCTCGGCAGCGCGGTGGATGATCCGGTTCGTCCGTTCGTCTGCATTTTGGGCGGCGCCAAGGTCGCCGATAAACTTTCGGTTATCGAAAATCTGCTGAACAAGGCCGATACGTTGATCATCGGCGGCGGTATGGCTTATACATTCCGTTATGCCATGGGTTATACCATCGGCAATTCGCTGTTTGATGAAACCAAGGTCGATTATTGTAAAGAAATGCTGAAAAAGGCAGAAGAAAAAGGCGTAAAAATTCTGCTTCCGGTCGACAGTATTGTCGCTGAAAGTTTCCCGGATCCGATCGACGCCCCCATCGCCGCCGAAAATATTAAAGGCAATATTCCGGACGGTATGATGGGTCTGGATATCGGTACCGAATCGGCAAAAATGTTTGCCGATGCCGTTAAATCCGCCAAGACCGTTGTCTGGAACGGTCCGATGGGACTTTCCGAAAATCCGGTATTTGCCAACGGTACGATCGCTGTGGCGCAGGCGCTGGCTGATACCGACGCAACGACGATCATCGGTGGTGGTGATTCTGCAGCGGCTGTCAATAATCTGGGCTTCGGTGACAAGATGACCCACATTTCCACTGGCGGCGGCGCATCGCTTGAATTCCTGGAAGGCAAAGAACTGCCCGGTATCGTAGCACTGAACAATAAGTAATTTATATCGAAGGGCGGTGGAATACCGCCCTTTCGGTTGTTTAATAAGAAAAGGAGATATGAATCATGGACAAGACTAAAAGAAACGCGATTATTGCAGGAAACTGGAAAATGAACAAAACCCCGTCTGAAACGACCGCTTTGATCAACGAAATGAAACCGTTGGTCGCGGGCGCTGATTGTAAGGTCGTTCTGTGTGTTCCGTTTATCGATATCGCGGCAGCGGTAAACGCGGCAGAGGGTTCCAATATTGAAATCGGCGCTGAAAACGTGCACTTTAAGGAAAGCGGCGCGTACACCGGTGAAGTGTCCGCGAAAATGCTTACAGAAGCAGGCGTTAAGTATGTTGTGATCGGCCACAGCGAAAGAAGACAGTATTTCGGTGAAACGGATCAGACCGTTAATCTGCGCGCGCTTGCCGCGTTAAATGCCGGCCTGACTGCAATTATCTGTGTGGGCGAAACTTTGGAACAGAGAGAACTCGGATATACCGAAACTCTTCTGAAATTCCAGACCAAAATGGCACTTACCAACGTTACGAAGGAACAACTGAAAAATGTTGTGATCGCTTATGAACCCGTATGGGCGATCGGTACCGGTGTTACCGCTACCGCTGAACAGGCCGATGAAGGAAACGGTTATGTGCGTGCCGCCATTGCGGAAGTTTACGGCAAAGACGTTGCTGAAACCGTTACGATTCAGTACGGCGGCTCCATGAATGCGAAAAATGCTGACGAACTGCTTGGAAAAGTTAATGTTGACGGCGGTCTGATCGGCGGTGCTTCGCTGAAAGCCGAAGATTTTTCGATTATTGTCAAAGCTGCGAGCAAATAATAATTTTGGGTGAGAACATGAAAAAACCAATTGTTTTAACCATTATGGACGGATTCGGTTATAATCCGTCTAATGATGGAAACGCGATCTATTCGGCTGAAACACCGCGTCTGGATTCGATTTTTGCCAATTGCCCCAATACGCTGATCGGCGCTTCCGGTATGGATGTCGGTCTGCCGGACGGGCAGATGGGCAACAGTGAAGTCGGTCATACCAATATCGGTGCCGGACGTGTGGTTTATCAGGAATTGACCCGTATTACTAAATCGATCACCGACGGTGATTTCTTCCGAAATGCAGCGTTTTTACACGCTGTTGAAAACTGTAAAAAGAATGACAGCGCATTGCATCTGATGGGCCTGCTTTCTGACGGCGGTGTGCACAGTCATAACGAACATTTATATGCACTTGTCAAATTGGCAAAGGACAACGGACTTTCCCGCGTGTATATCCATGCTTTGCTGGACGGACGTGATGTTCCGCCGGCAAGCGCGGCAGATTATATTGATCAACTGAACGCGAAGCTGGCGGAGATCGGCTGCGGCAAGATCGCTACGGTCATGGGTCGTTTTTACGGCATGGACCGCGATAACCGCTGGGAACGTGTCGGTAAAGCGTATGCCGCTTTGGTTTACGGCGAGGGTGTGCAGACAAACGATGCCGCGGCGGAGGTGCGTACGTCCTATACCGTTAAGGACGAAGAAGGCAAATTTATTACGGATGAATTTGTTTTGCCGACGGTCGTTGACGATACCGAACGGATCAAAACGGGTGACAGCGTGATCTTCTTTAATTTCCGCCCCGACCGTGCGCGTGAAATCACCCGTACCTTTGTGGACGATGAATTTACCGGTTTCGAGCGAAAGGGCGGCAGACAAAAGGTTTATTATGTCTGCATGACCCAGTATGACGCTTCCATGCCGAATGTTGAGGTCGCATTCAAACCGGAATCTCTGACGAATACGCTGGGTGAATTTCTGGCGAAAAACGGCATGACACAGCTGCGTATCGCCGAAACCGAAAAGTATGCGCACGTCACATTCTTCTTCAACGGCGGACGCGAGGTCATGTTCGAAGGGGAAGACCGTATTCTGGTCAATTCACCGAAGGTTGCGACCTATGATTTACAGCCCGAAATGAGCGCGAACGAGGTCTGTGACAAGGTCTGTGAAGCGATTGAAAGCGGAAAATATGACGTGGTCATTCTGAATTTTGCGAACTGCGATATGGTTGGTCATACCGGCATTTTCAATGCCGCTGTCAAAGCGGTCGAAACGGTTGATACCTGCGTCGGACGTGTTCAGGATTCTACCCTTAAAATGGGCGGCGTAATGCTTTTGACGGCTGACCACGGCAATGCCGACCGTATGGTTGACGTAGACGGCACACCGTTTACCGCACACACCACCAACCCGGTACCGTTTGTTGTAATCGGTAAGGATTGCGAACTGCGTGAAGGCGGTAAGCTCTGCGATATTTCGCCGACGATTATCCGTCTGCTCGGATTAGAACAGCCGGCAGAAATGAACGGTGAATCTATTATTAAATAATTTACTGATGATGAAAAAATCTCCTGCCGATCGGCAGGAGATTTTTGTTATATAACGAAAACTACGCGATAGTCGCGTGGTTAAAAAAAGGTTAACCCGTGAACAAAATCCTCCATTTGTGATAAAATAGCAAAGACCTGCCAGTCAAAGCAAAACACAAATGGAGGATTTGTTTATGAAGAAAGAAAATATTGATGTAAATAGTTTAGCACACACCAAGTAGGATTGCAAGTACCGTCGAGCTTCCTCATAAGTTTTGAGTGTTTTTTACGGACTTGTGCACTATGCAGGTGGATATTTATTTTGGTTCCTGTTGTCAACTGCGGCGAAATATGCTAAAATATCCGTGCCCGGATATATCATTTCAGATGACCGGGCTGTAAAGTCTATTTGAATCTTCCTGTTTTTGAAAGGTGAAGTTTATGCAGTATAACATTCGTCAGATCCGGGAAAATGATAATCCGCGTGTGGAAGAAATAATCCGCACGTGCCTGATCGAATACGGCGCCGATCATGACGGAACGGTGTGGAGTGATCTGAATCTCGGCCGTTTTTCTTTTGTGT
>JAZRWX010000215.1:0-1539 GCA_045599905.1 Acutalibacteraceae bacterium | reverse complement strand
CAATGATTATGCGGCACAGGGCACCTTTACTGTCACCTTGAAATCCGGTTTCACCTGGGCCAACAACAACGGTGAAACGCTGACCGTTACCGACGACGTGACCTACGGTTACGGCACCAACGGCTTTGCCAAGATCGAAAGCGCGAAAGAAATCGCGCTGAGCGAAGGCGGCATCGTCACTTCGGCCGATTACGTTCAGGTCGGTATTCAGGTCGCCAACGGCGGCAATCTGCCCGGCATCGGCTACCATTTCAGCGAGATCAAATCGGCTTTCCCGGCGGTCTCCGCCAACCTGCTGGTCAACGGCAAATCCGTTGCGCAGATCAACGATGAATATGACGGTTTTTACACCTACACCGAATTCCCGGCAACGGCGGGCCGTGCCTATCAGGATCCGGTTTATCTGTTTGCCGATAACGGGGTCATCTGGGTCAAGATCGCGAAACCCTATTTCAACACTTTACCGGCGCATTTCGATATCACCTTTACCGATGACTTTACCTACGATCTGGACGGCAAAACCTATGTGGTTTCTGCTGATAAGACTTTTGCCGTCGAAAAGACCGGTGCTGCCGCGGCGAAATTCGTTTCGTTCGGGACGGTCACCGACTTCTCGATCCCGACCTGTGCCAACATGGCTACCGCCGAGGGCTATCAGTGCTTTAACATGGTCTTTGACCGTGAGATCGCTGATATGGCGACCATCGGATATGACGGTTTGACCGCCAATTACGCGATGATGGATCAAATTCTGATCAACGGCAAATCGGTCGCTCAAATCAACGCCGAAACCGCTACCACCGGCTATGCGTTCAACTATTTCCCGGCCAGTGCGATCGATTCCTTTAAACTGCCCATCGTGGTATTCGTCAGCGCCAATAATATTGAACTGAAAATCAATAACGCCTATTACGACACCGTAAAAGACGATTTCTCGGTCGTCATCCTGCCCGATTTCTTCGCGGTCGTGAATGGAACCAAATACACCATGCCCACCGGTTTTAAATACATTGACGGTGCTGTCAGACTGGACAGTATGTTCAACGTCGGCTTCCAGCTTCGTCAGAATACCGCGGAAAAACGCATTCGTTTCCTGTCGATGGCTGACACGGTGGATTATGATAAATTCATTTATACCATCGTGATCGACGGCGTGACCACGATCATCGAACTGGATGATGCTTACACCAGCGTTCTGGCCAACGGTGTCGAGGTCAAACCGAGTGACATCAATGCAAACGCCAATTATTTCTCTTTGTTTGAATTTGATATGACCGGCGGCAACTACTACGGCAAGACCGCTTTGGTATCGGTCGGTGCGGTCAAGGGCGATACCGTCTATTATTCCGCCGACCGTTTGATCCAACTGCCGTAAGTTTGATTAACAGATCATCACAAGCGAACTATGACTCGAAAGTATGCAGTGGCCTCGGTCACTGCATACTTTGAAATGAGGAAAATTATGAAAAAACAATTATTCAGCATCGTTCTTTCTCTGGCAATACTGCTCGGTTCGGTCACGGTGCTGGGCTTCGGCGT
>JAZRWX010000214.1:0-7096 GCA_045599905.1 Acutalibacteraceae bacterium | reverse complement strand
CCGCATTTTTTTGCCTTTTGAAAAGATCCGCTTTTTTGAAACCGAGGTGCCGGATACCCATGCGGCATTTGTGCGGCGTTCGGTCGAAAACGGGACCGTCACGCTGTCGGCTTCGGTGCTGCTGGACGGCGGCACGGCGGCGTACGAAACAACGGTTTCGGAAAATTGCGAAGACTATGAAAAAACCTGCGAACGTCTGCTTGCCGTGCAGTTGTACCGCTGTTTCGTGGAACTGACCGGAAACGTGCCGCAATGGGGCATACTGACCGGTGTCCGCCCGGCAAAACTGTACGGAAAACTCTGCCGTGCGCAGGGGCAGACCGAAACGGACCGGTATTTTGAAGAAGAACTGATGGTGCTTGCCGACAAGATTTCCCTTTGCCGGGAGGCGACCGCCGGGGAAAACGCCATTACACGGCTTTCCCGACCCGATTCGTTCAGTTTGTATATTTCCGTTCCGTTTTGCCCGACACGCTGTCATTACTGCTCGTTTGTGTCGCATTCGGTGGCGCAGGCGAAAAAACTGATCCCGCAGTACGTCGAACTATTGTGCCGTGAAATTCGCGGAACGGCAAAAATCGCGGCGGAAAAGCATCTGCATCTTGAAACGGTTTATATCGGCGGCGGCACACCGACCACACTGTCGGCAACGCAACTGACGGCGGTCATGGATACCGTCCGGGAATGTTTTGACCTTTCGGGTCTGCGTGAATACACGGTGGAAGCCGGTCGGCCGGATACCTTTACGGAAGAACGCCTGACCGCCATCAAAAACGGCGGCGCCACCCGGATCAGCATCAATCCGCAGACCATGCAGGACAGCGTGCTGGAAATCATCGGGCGAAAGCATACCGCCGAACAGACCGTTGCGGCATTCCGCATGGCGCGCGAATGCGGCTTTGACAATATCAATATGGATTTGATCGCCGGTCTGCCGGGGGATACCGCGGACGGTTTCCGCGATACCCTGCAAAAGGTGCTGGCGCTTGATCCCGAAAGCGTGACCGTCCATTCGCTTTCCATGAAACGCGCGTCCACGCTTTCGACCGACGGCCGCCTGCCCGAAACCGAAACGGCGCGAACGGCGGCGGAAATGGTGGACTATGCCCGGCGGACGCTGACCGAAAACGGCATTCTGCCCTACTATATGTACCGGCAAAGTAAAACGGTGGGCAACCTTGAAAACGTCGGGTATGCCAAACCGGGATACGAAGGGCTTTATAATGTCTACATCATGGATGAAACCCATACCATTCTTGCCTGCGGCGCCTCGGCGGTGACTAAACTGCGTCAGCCGAACGGGGATTATATCGAACGCATATTCAACTTCAAATATCCGTATGAATACATAGCCCGTTTTGACGAGCAACTTCAACGGAAGAAAGGAATTTCAGATTTTTATGAAAATTACCCTGTCTGAAATCAATGAAGCGGCACGAAAGGATCCTGCCGAACTGATCCGCACGACCGATATCAATTATCGGAAAAACATCCGTCAGATCGCTCAGCATATCGCTGATGATGACGATCTGAAAATCGTTTCGGTCGCGGGACCTTCCGGTTCCGGCAAAACGACCACGGCGCATATCCTTTGTGAAACGCTCGAAGCATTGCAGGAACGCACGGCGGTCGTTTCTCTGGACGATTTTTACCTGCCGAAAGAGGAACTGCCGCATTTGGAGGACGGTTCGCTCGATCTGGAATCGGTCCGTTCGCTGGATACCGAACTGATCCACGCGCGGTTTACGGATTATCTTAAAACCGGGGTGCTGGAACTGCCGAAGTACGATTTCGGCACCGGCACACGGGTGTCGGTCGCCCAGCGGCTGGAATTGGGGGAACGCGGCATCGTCATCATGGAAGGACTGCACGCCATGAACCCGATCATTACCGATCTGGTCCCGCGCAGAAATATTTATAAAATCTATATCAGTACCAATCAGAAGATCCGCGACGATGAAGGCAACGTCTTGCTGGACGGACGCCGTCAGCGGTTGGTGCGCCGGGTGCTGCGCGATGAAATTTTCCGTGACGCTGACGTGAACGAAACGCTGGGACTGTGGGAAAACGTGATCCGCGGCGAAGAAAAGTTTTTGTACTGTTTCAAAGATGTCGCGGACGTGCGGCTGAAAACACTGCATTTGTATGAACCCGGCGTTTTCCGTGACCGTTTTCTGGAAACCGCGAAGCGGCTTTCGCCGGACGCCCCCTGCCGGGAGTATTTTTTGCAGACCGTGGCCGCCGTGGAACAGTTCGTTCCCGTTGACGCGGCGTTGGTGCCGGAAGATTCACTGATCCGTGAATTCATCGGGAACGGGAAGTATCATTAAGGGAGGAATGTTGTATGACGTCTTTGAAGGACGGTTGGGATCGGTTTTGCCGGACCTGCACAAGGTTGGGCAAAAAAACCGGTGACGCGGTCAGTATCCAGAAACTGAAACTGGATATTTCGGCGTGTGAAGATGATATGGAAGCCCTTTATATCAATCTTGGCAAGTTGAGTTATGAAAATATGAAAGATACGGCCGGTACCGATTCGGAAATCGGCGTGGTCGTTGCCGCCATTCGGGAAAAGCAGGAAGAGATCGGAAAGATCAAAGAGGAGATTGCCGCTGTTCAGGCCAAACAGTATTGCCCGAACTGTAACGCGCTGCTGCGTTCTTCCGACCGATTCTGCTGTAACTGCGGTTACCGTGTCCCCGATGAAGAGGGGAAGGTTGAGGATGCCGCCGACCGTAATCCGGCCGCCGCGGAATCACAGCCGGAAAATCCGGCGGCACAACCGTCCGCTCAAACGGCTGACGAAACGCCGGAAGAATCTGTTACACCGGAAGAAACCGAAGTGACTGAATCAACGGAAGAAACCGTAATAAAGGAAGCGCCTGAAACGGCGGAAGAGAACGCCGAATCGTCCGCAAAGGAAGAGTCGGAGGAAACCGAATGCTGAAAATAGGGATCGTTATTTATTCGGGGATTTTTTGAAAAGTCAGAGCAACAAATATTATTGAAAGCACCTAAGTATTTGTGAAAATTCATATACTTAGGTGTTTTTCTATTATTTGAAAAAGTTGCTTTAATGATTGCGCAATCAAGAATCATTGCCATCCGAAAAAATGGTTGCAAAAGCGCTATTGGTATGATATACTGAATTTGCCAAACAAACTTAATATTTTTTCGCATAAACACTAAGTGTGTATTTTTATTTCGGTAAAAATGCGTGCTCCTTTTTGCATACTTGGTTTTATGTGGAATAAGTTTGTTTGGCGACAGCTTGGAGTTGTGCATTTTTCGGTGTGTGCAGCTTCGGTTGCACACATTTTTTTATTTTTAGGAGGAAAACAAAAATGCCAAACAAACTTATTCCACTATTGCTTACTGTCTGTATGTTGTTTTGTCTGTCTGCGTGTGGGTTAACAGCAACAAATAGCAATACGACCGACACACCAACCGAATTGAATGCTGATACTGCACAAGACAATGACCAAATTACGACAACAACATCTGAGAATGAAGAAGTATTATCTGATGCCGGAAATACGAAAGAGGATAATATCATTCAAACGAAAGAATTGGAGAGCCAACGGGATACCGATAAAATCGCCTCTTCAAAACCGAAAAAAAAGAAAAAATTTTCTGTTGCAAAAGAAAATGATAATACTACTCAACAAACTCAAATTAATCAATCAAAAACGTCAAGCGCTGCTAAAAAGAATGCACACATTCATAGTTACTCGAATGCTACCTGTACTTCGCCGAAAAAGTGTTCTTGCGGTGCAACTGCTGGAATTGCGTTGGGTCATCAATTCACTTCTGCAACCTGTACCAGCCCTCAAATTTGCAGTCGTTGTGGAATTACGAAAGGAAAAGTACTCGGACATAAATATTCTGCTGCGAATTGCAATTCACCAAAAACCTGCAAACGATGTGGAAAAACAATTGGGAGCGCATTAGGGCATAATTATGAAAATGATAAATGTTCTCGTTGCGGAAAGGTCGATCCCGACTCGTTACCGGTCAAATTAAATGATTTGTATTTGGTCGATAGCAGTTTTGGAAATTCCTGGAATAAATATGAGTATAGAAGTGGTGCCTTTACGGATTCTTTCGGAAATGTATATGACGGTGCGCATTGCTATATAGGCGTATTAAATGACGGACAATATTCGACGCATAATCTTAACGGAAAATATAAGAATTTTAAGGGTTCTATTGTGGCTATGCCAAACACTTCGACAGCGGGTACATACACTATTGGTGTCTATGTTGACGGAGTTTTGAAATATTCAAAATCGAAATTCGGCAAAACAACCGGTAAAGTGGATTTTTCTATTGATGTAAAAAATGGAAAACTTCTCACAATTAAAGCTTGTCAAGATAGCGGTATGGGTGATTCAAATATGGATGTTGCTGTTGTCAATGCGCAGCTTACAAAATAAATATAATTACTTTTTAGAAATTCAATCCTTTTGGGTCTGATAGGTGATTTTTGCGCTTAGTATCAAAAGCTTGTTGTTTGTGAATATTAACTTGTGCAATCAAAAAATAATGTCTTTTAAAAAGTGAATTGTAACTACAAGAATCATTTATTAGATAAAAGCGGTTGCCTGTAAAGTTTTGACATAAAAAATACAAAGGTCAATTATATACCTTACTGTTGAAAAATAAAAGCCAATGTGATATGATTTACATATTACATTGGCTTTTATCATATGGATGGGTAATCACTCGAAAGTACAGTTGCGATATTATATAGCAAGACTAGTAAATAAATGTAAAAGTTATTTTGAAAATCATTTGAATGCACGCAAGATGATTTTAAGGAGATGACGATATATGAAAATAGGGATCGTTATTGCCGATTTGGAAGAATACCGCCCGTTCGAGCCGCTGATAAAAGACGGCTTTTTGCGTCGGGAAACGGTATACGGCATGGAAAAAAACGTTTTTTTGTTAAATGGCGCGGAAATATACTGCGTGCGCAGTAACTGCGGCAAGGTCAACGCGACCGTCGCGGCAACGCATCTGATCGAAAACGGATGCACGGTTTTGCTGAATTTCGGTTTTTCGGGCGGTATCAGCCACGCGGCGCGCGGAGATCTGGTGCTGGCGGACCGTTTTCTGGAACATGATTTTGATTTATCCATGATCGGGTACGCCCCCTGCGAAAAACCGCAGCAGGAGTACGTTTATTCGGCGGATCGCCGACTGCTGGACTGCTTCTGCGCGCAGCTGCCGGGCATTACCGTCGGAACGGCGGTCAGCGGTGACCGGTTTATCTGCAACGAAGACGACCGCGCCTTCTTCAAAGAGAATTTTCAGGCGGTCTCCTGCGATATGGAAACGGCAGCGGTCGCGTCGGTCTGTCATTTTGCGGGTGTGCCGTTTATCGCTTTGCGCCGGATCTCGGACGATGCCGGTGCCGATGCGAAGGACAGTTACCGGCAGATGTATAACGGCGGCGAAACGCTGATGGCGGAATCGTTCTATCGCTGTTTGTGCGCGGTCGTTGATCTGTACAGTCATGAAACATAACGTCGGCGAGCGGCAGTCCTTCGCCCGGGGAACGGTATTGCTGCTGATTTCCGGTCTGGCGGTCAAGGTGATCGGCGCACTGTTCAAGATCCCGCTTTCCAACCTCTTGGGGGATACGGGATTCGGCTATTTTTCCGCGGCGTACGATCTGTTCAATCCATTTTACGCGCTGGCAATGGGTGGTTTGCCCGTCGCGGTGGCACGGATCATCACGCTTCGTGCCGGTCAGCCCGATCTTGCGGCGGCCGAACGGCGCATTCGGAACGTTTTTATCTGCGTGGGATGCGGACTGTTCATCCTGTTTTTGCTGATGACCCCCGTTGTCCGCCGGCTGATCTCCGCCAACGGACAATCCGTGTACGGACTGTTGGCGATTGCTCCGTCCATTCCGCTGTTTTTTGCCATGTCGGCGTATCGCGGCTCTTTCGAGGGCCGTCATAATATGAAACCGACCGCCGTTTCCGATCTGATCGAAGCGGTCGGAAAACTAGGTCTGGGACTGTTGTTCGCGGCGGTCTGCCTGAGGTATACCCGAAACGCGGCATACGCGGCAGGGGCGGCTCTGTTCGGCATTACGGTCGGGGTTGCTTTGGCAACGTTTTACCTGTGCCGGCGGGCACCGTCTGTTCCGCGCGGCGGAAAAACCGATCTGACGGCGGGTCAACTGATCGGGCTGGTGTGGAAACCGGCGGTCAGCGCACTGCTGATCAGCGCGGCGGTCGGACTGATCGACGCTTTGACCGTATCACCTGTTCTGCAACACAGCGGCATCACCGCCGACGCAGCGGCGTACGGTCTGCGCAGTAAAGCACATACATTATATAATTTAGTGCCGTCCGTCACGGCAATGATCGGCATCGGCGCGGTTCCTTCACTGGCGGCGCTTGGCGGTGAAGAAGATAAGAACGCCCTGCAAAAACAAATCGCGTTTCTTCTGAAAATGGCGGCGGTCATCGTTTTGCCGGCAGGACTCGGGATGTTTACGATCAGCCGCCCGATTATGACGCTTTTGTATGACGGGGCGTCTTCGGCAGCGGTCGGGGCGCGGTTGCTTCGTGCTTACGGCATCGCCGCGGTTTTCGGCGGATTATGCGTTCCCATCATCCACGCATTGCAGGCGATCGGGCGTCAGACTTCGGCATTTGTTCTGCTTTTGGGCGGCATGGCGGTCAAAACGGCGCTCAATGTCGTGCTGATCGCGGTTCCCTCTGTCGGGATCGTCGGCGCGGCATACGCAACGCTGGTCTGCTATCTGCTCGTCTTTGCGGTCGGGCTGGCGGTACTGTCCGCGGCGGTCGGCTTCCGGAAGATTCCGCCCTTTTTTATCCGTCCGCTTGGGGCGGCCGTTCTTTGCGCGGCGGTCTCCTGTATGGCATGGCTGGGTGATTCCAAACTGCTGACCCTCGGTGCGATCGCGTTGGCGGCGGTGGTATATCTGGCGGTGCTGTGGCTTTTGAAACCGTTTTCAAAAGAAGAGATCGCTTTGCTGATTCGACGGAATGAGACCGAAAAATGTGATCAAAACCGATAAAATCAGGGCAAAAACGATAAAAATCAAGGTTTT
>JAZRWX010000213.1:0-17850 GCA_045599905.1 Acutalibacteraceae bacterium | reverse complement strand
AATGCTAAAATGAAAATCATCGCTATGGATGCGGATATCCTAACTGTTTCGCCTGCGGGCGCAAACGAAGATCCCGATTGGGGCAATCTGGATTTCGGCGGCGAAAAGAATTCGCCGTTAGCCGATCTTGCCAACACCATCGCGGATAAACTGTAATCCATAACACACAGAGGTCATACCCGTTTGGGTATGGCCTCTGTTTTTTGTTGCGAAACGGTTACAAAATGTATAAAATTTTTTATATTTTTGCGTGTTTTTTTGTATACAAGTATTATTGGCTATGGTATAATTAATAAGTAAAATAAGAGATCGTCTGCACTAATACCGCCTGCCCCGGATCCAAAACCGTAAACAAAGCCAACCGGCTTTTTGATATATAATTTTCATAAAAGGAGAAAAAGTTATGCAAAAGAAATTCAGTAAAATTCTGGCAGCCATACTTACGTTTTGTATGATCGTCACGCTTTGCGCAGTCCCGATGACGGCAAGCGCCGCACCGGCCGACGAAACTTACGACACTTTTGATGAGCTGACACTTTCCGATTTAGGGTTAAATCCCGGAAACTTCACCAACGCGATCAATGCGGATCAGGGCGTCCGTTACGCCGCGCAGTCCACTTCTCATTCCGTTGTCTTGAAGTTTAAGTGGGAAGCCCACAATCTGGATGCCGATACGTATAACGGCAAAGAAACGGCATGGTATGTAACCCTTGACGGCAAGTACCTCCACGGCAAGGCCGGCGTATGGTTCCGTAATGATAAGATCTATTTCTGCTATCAGATCCCCGAGGATATCAGCCCGATCAGTTTTGCAACCATTACTTCCGGCAGACATGACGTTGAATTCGGTCGTAAATTTGTCACCGGCGGTGTAAACACCGGAAAATACTATATGTATGTAATGATCGACGGTGAGATCAAGGCAAGCGGTTATACCGACCGTTACCTCACAAATTATGAAGATGACCAGCACGTTCCGGTCCAAATGGATAATATCGTTTATTTCCGCGGCGGCGGTATCGAAAACCAGCGCTTTGCCAATGTTTCGGCACCGGCGGCTCCGGAAGATTATGAAGCTTACGACGAAATTACCTAGGAAGAGCTGGAAAAGAACGGCGAACCGGTCGGCGGCGAAACCGCCTTGTCGGGTGCGAAGACCTTTACCTATGACAGCACCTCGCCGTCGCATTCTTTCACCTTCAAGTTCCGCTGGACGGCGGGCGATACGCCCCGTTTCAATCTTTATCCGGATGCGAACGGCGCTTTCCCGTTTGCGCTTTCGGTAAAATACCCGAACCAAAGCGGCTTCGGTGCTACTGCCGGTCCGAACGGTTCGTGGGATCTGGATCCTTCCAAGACCTCTAATATCGTGGATATGAATAACGCCATTATTCCCGGAATGAGTTACGATATTGAATACGGTCGTTTGAAGGTCGCAAGCGGTCCGAACGCCGGAAAATATTACATCTACGTCAAGGCAAACGACGAATTGGTTGCCGAAAATTATTACGACGGCGTTGCCGCCGACGGCACGTACATTAAAGATAGTAATCAGTACCAAGTGAACAATACGCTGACCTTTGAAGTTCACGGTGTCAACGGCACTAAAATCAGCGGCATTCCGGAAGCGGAAAGATATGACGCTTACGATGAACTCAACTTCACCGACCTTTATCTGGGCGGTCAACCCGTTACGGGCGCGGTCGAACTTCACGGCGGTCAGACCTATACCTACGACCGCACCTCCCCGTCCTACTCGGCCATTCTCCACTTTAACTGGACGGCCGGTGACATTGCCAAGTTCCAGATGTCCTTTGACAAGACGGCCGACGGCAGTATGAGTTACCCGTTCGGCATTTGGGTCAAGGAACCGAACGGCGACGGCGCCGGTGCTTTCGGTGACGTCTGGTTCCTGCCGGGTCAGTCGCAAAACGCCCACTACGTATTCGACCATGCCGTTATGGCAGGGGAATCGTACGAATTTGAAATCGGACGTTTGAAGGTACTGAACGGTGCCAACGCCGGTAAGTATTATACCTACTTGAAGATCAACAAGGAACTGGTCGCCCAGGCCTACACCGAAGTCGGCGCTGACGGGCAGTATACGTTCAGCCAGAAAACCCTCAGTCTGTCCAACGAAATTCTGTTCGGTTACTGGACCAGCGCAACCACAAACAATTACGGCAGACTGGCACCGGTCGTCGAAGAAACGGAATACGAACCGTATGACGTTGTAAACTATGAAGATCTCTTAAAGAACGGTCAGCCGGTAGGCGGTTCGACCACGCTGACCGGAGGCAGCGTGCTGACTTATAACAAGACTTCACCGACCGGTTCGGTAATCTTAAAATACCGTTGGACGGTCGGCAGCGTTCCGAAGTTCCAGCTTTCTTTTGACAAGACGGCTTCTGACGCGATGGATTACAGATTCGGCGCGTGGTTGTCCGAACCGTCGGCCGATTATCCGAACGGTAAGATGTGGCTGTGCCCCGGCTACGGTCCGCAGATCAATCTGCCCACGGCGCTGGTAAGCGGCAGCTCCCACAATATTGAATTTGCCCGCTTAAAGGTGAAAAAAGGCGTTAACGCCGGCAAATATTACGTTTATATCAACATTGACGATGAAACCATTGCCGAATACTACGTCGGCGCGGATGTCGTCGACGCGAACGGCCAGTACCTTTCCGAGCCGCACGCCACCACCTGCACACTGTCCAATGAGATCTTCTGGGCGTTCTGGGGCAGTGAAAACAACTCGATCAGTATGTACCTTGATCCGGAAGATATCGACCCGGATCCGGAAGCGCTTTACTATGATTATGATGTGATCAACTATGCCGATCTGAAAGACGAAAGCGGAAAAGCGCTCGGCGACGAAACCACCTTTACCGCCGCCAAAATGTTCACCTACAACCGTACCTCTCCGACCGGCTCCGCCATTCTCAAATACCGTTGGACGGTCGGTACCAAGCCGTCTTTCCAGCTTTCGTTCGATCACGCTTATGAATCCAACGGTACGACCAAGTCCATCGGTTATATGTTCGGCGCATGGCTTTCCGAACCCGACGAACAGTTCCCGAACGGCCGTTTGTGGCTGCGTCCGGGCTATGGTCCGCAGGTCAATCTTCCGGTCGCGCTGGAAGAAGATAACATCTATGATATCGAATTTGCCCGTTTGAAAGTGGCAAAGGGTGCTAATAAGGGCAAATACTACGTTTATCTGAAAATCGACGGTCAGTTGATTGCCGAAAGTTATACCGACGTAAACGTTGTCGGCAGCAATAACCATTACATCACGAAGCCGGGTGTGAATAACGCGACCGATGCTACCATTTCCAACAAGATCTATATGACCTATTGGGGAAGCTACGGCAACACGCTTTCCGACACGTGGGATATCGGCAAGGGATACTATGTCTATTATTACGCGAACGGCAACCTGGTCGAAAAAGTTCCGTTCTTGCTTGATGACCCGTCCGTTGTCGGCAAGGAACCGGCTGTACCGACTATCCCGAACGCTGTCGGCGAGTGGGAGCCGCACCCCGTAACCGGTCTTACCAAGGCACTTTCCGTCTATGCAAATTATACCGTAACTGCACCGAGCTCGACCTCGGCGGATATTTCACTCAACGCCTTTAACGGCACAACGGTCGATTTGAAGACCGATATCGTCAACGCCTACCTGGCAACGCCGATGGCACAGCAAACCAATTACGTCCGCAATTATCACCACACCACCAGCGGTTATCAGGATTATCAGAACATCACGTTCCGTTGGTCGGATCTCGGCAATAACAGCAGTTACACCGCCTACTTTGCCGACAATGCGGACTTTGACGATGCTTTCATCGTCACCACCACGGAAAAGGAACTGGTGAAAAAGGTCGGTATCTTTGTTCCCGGCAAGACCTATTACTGGTTCGTGGCCGGCAACGATACCGGTGTTTGCAGTGCGGTTGATACCTTTACTGCTTTGGATGCTCCGGCGCGTTATATTACGGCCGGCGCTGTTACCAATATGCGTGACGAGGGCGGCTATACCACGGTCAACGGTCAAACGGTCAACTACGGCTTGGTTTACCGCGGCGCTTCGTTGGATGAGGATCATTCTCACGTAGACGACATGGCACGCAGCGTGTTCAGATATCTCGGTATCAATTCCGAAATCGAACTGCGCGGCGGAAACGTTCACCGCCGGACCGGCTGGGACAGCGGCAATACCAACGTTTACTACATCAACGCTACCGGCTATTCTCCGATCCTGAACCTTGACGCAGATCAGAAAGCCCAGTATAAGGCCACCTTTGAAGCAATGGCTGACCGCAGCAATTATCCGTTCTACTTCCACTGCTCGGCCGGTGCCGACCGCACGGGTACGTTCGGTTATCTGCTGAACGGTCTGCTGGGTGTTCCGTACGAAACCCTGCGCGCGGATTACGAACTGACCTCGTTCAGTGAAGTCGGCCGCCGCACGGCGGATGAATGGACCGACGGCGATTCGTTCGATCTGATGCACAATACGCTGATGGCACAGTACGATGACGGCAGCGGTGACGTTCAGGCGGCGATCGAAAAATTCCTGATGCAGCACATCGGTCTTGATCAGGCTACCTTGGATGCGATCAAGGTCATCATGCTGGAAAGCGATCCGTATGACCTCGATCTGGACGGCGACGTTGACGCGGACGATGTTGTACTGCTGAAACAGGCGATCCTTTCGGGTTCGAACAACACGAAGTTTGACGTCAACAAAGACAACTATATCGATGTCCGTGACGTCGTTTCCATGAAAAAACATTTTGCGGCATAATAATCGGTAAAAGATCCGCCGATCAAAAACAACACCCTGTCGGGGGCGAAAACGCCCCCGACAGGGGTTTTGCTTTTACCCGAAAAGCAGGTGCCGAAACGGAATATTCCGCGAGATATAAATTTTGTTATTTTTTTGTATAATTATTGATATAAAAAACCGTTGAAAATTGAATATCAACTGTTTATAATTATATTAGGTTTTTATGGCGAAAAGATTTATACAGGAGTATTGTATGTCGAAGAAGTATTATTTGATCGGAAACGCGCATTTGGATCCTGTCTGGCAGTGGAAAGTATCCGAGGGGCTGTCGCTGATCCGTTCCACGTACCGTTCGGCACTGGACCGAATGAATGAAAATGAAAATTATAAATTCACAAGCGCCTGCGCCGGCTATTACGACTGGATCAGGCGGATCGATCCGGAAATGTTCGAGGAGATCCGTACCCGTGTCAAAGAGGGACGCTGGGGGATCACCGGCGGAATGTGGGTCCAGCCGGATTGTAATATTCCGTCAGGCGAATCATTTTGCAGACATTTTCTGTATTCGCAGAAATTTTTCAAAACGTATTTCGGCATCCCGGTCGATACGGGCTATAATGTAGACTCGTTCGGTCACAGCGCCGCGCTGCCGCAACTGTTCAAAAAGTCGGGCATCGATCAATACGTATATATGCGCCCCACCCGGGAAATAGAAAATCCCGCGCTGCCGGCGGAAAACCTGCATAAATGGGTCGGCAACGACGGCACCGAGATCGTCGCTTTCCGCATTTTAGATACATACTGCGGTGACCTGTCCGAAGACCGGGTCGCGCTTTACACGGAAAAACCGCAGAAGCAAATGCTGTTTTACGGCATCGGCAATCATGGCGGCGGCCCGTCCAAAGAGCATATCCGTCAGGCGGAAGAACTGCTGAAACGGGACGATTTTGTCTACGCCGTTCCGGCGGAGTATTTTGCCGATATCGCCACCGAGGAAATGCCCACTGTTTCGGGCGACTTAAAACATCACGCGCCGGGTTGTTACAGCGCCAACAGCCGTATTAAAGAACAGAACCGCCGTGCCGAAAACGAACTGGTACGCGCGGAGATCTTTGATACGCTGGCAGGACTGACAATCGGCGGCGACTGTCATACCGCCGCGTTTGAAAATGCGTGGCAGCGTGTTCTGTTCAATCAGTTCCACGATGTTCTTGCAGGATGCTGTGTCAAGGACGCGTATCAGGATGCCTATAACGCGCTCGGCTATGCGCGCCAGTCGGCGTTTGAACTTTCCGAGTTCGCGCTGCAAAAAATCGCCGGACGCATTAAAACGACCGATTTTCTGGATGCCGGTATTTCGGAAATGCGTGACCGTTTGTGGCACCGTGAGGGCGAGGGTTCGCCCATAGTGGTCTTCAATCCGCATCCGTTCGCGGTCAAAACAACGGCGCAGTTCGGTACGCAGTTCGTCAGCCGCGTGGTGGATCACGAAGGCAACGACGTGCCGTTCCAGCTGATCCGCGCGACCTATACCGACGGACCGCATTATCAGAAATGCCTGTTTGAAGTCGAACTTCCCCCGATGGGTTACCGGGTATATTACATCTACCGGAAAGTCGAAGAAGCGGTCGCCGTACCCTGCGAAAACGATCTTTCCGCGACGGATCATTCGCTTGAAAACAGTCTTTGCCGCATTCTTTTCGATGCGGAAACCGGCGCGATAAAGTCTTACGTGTTGAAGAATGAAAACCGCGAATTCGCGAAAGGCGATCTTTGCCGCGCGGTCGTCTGCGACGATTCCATGCACGACACCTGGTCGCACGGAATGAATACCTTTAACGACGAAGTCCGCGCGTTCGGCGGCGGTACGCTGACGCTGATCGAAAACGGTCCCATCCGCGCAACGGTCAAATCGGTCACCAAAAGCGGTAATTCCGTGCTGAAAAAGTATTACACGTTGTATAAATACGATCCGAAACTGCATATCCGCTGTGAGATGGATGTAGATGAGGAGTATAAACTGATCAAACTGTCTTTCCCGGTCAACGTGGATGATCCGAAGGTGGTATATTCCATGCCGTACGGATTTATTGAAAAGGAAGCCAACGGGGAAGAAGACGTAGCGCACGAATGGGTCGATATGATCGACAGCGCGACGAAGGACGGTCTGGGCATTGCGAACGACGGCCGGTACAGCCATTGCGCGGTCGGAAACGATCTGCGTATCGTGGCGGCGCGTTCCTGCGCGTATCTGGATCATTACGCACGGGACTACCGTGATGATGAAATGGAATTCATCGACAAGGGCGAACATTCTTTCAATCTGGTTCTGTTCCCCCACGTCGGAAAGGCCACGGCGCAAATCGACCGCTGCGGCCGCCTGCTGAATATGCCGCCCGCGGTCGTTCAGGAAACGCATCACGACGGCGATCTGCCGCAGGAATATTCCGCGCTGTCGGTGGATCGGGAAAACGTCGGCGTTTCGGCGCTGAAACGAAGCGAAAACGGGGACGGACTGATCCTGCGTCTTTGCGAAACCGCCGGGGAGGCGACGGCTGCCGCGGTTCATTTCGGCGCGATTTGTACCGATCTGAATCTGAACTTTACCGCCGGGGAGGTCAAAACGCTGCTGATCTCCGACGACGGAACCGCCCGGGAAGTACCGATCATCGAATAAAACAAAAAAGGACGTATACACGGTGTGTATACGTCCTTTTTGCTGTCTTATTGCTGGGGGTAATTGTCCTTTTCCAGCAGAACGAAGACCCGCGAGGGCTGCTCTTCGTAAAAATGTTTGAAGTTGATCGGTGTCATGCCCATTTGCTGTTGGAACCGGCTGATAAAATAACTGGTGCTGGTGAAACCGACCTCGTAAGCGATCTCCGAAATATTGTTTTTGGTATTGATGAGCAACCGCTTGGCTTTACAGATGCGGATGTAATTCAGATATTCGTTGAAACTTTTTCCCGTGATCTTTTTGAAATAGGCGGAAAAATCCGACTGCCGCAGTTTGAAGATCTTTGCCAGATCGACCGAGGTAAGCCGTTCGGCGTAGTGCTGTTCGATGTATTGGAAAATGTTTGAGAATTTCAGCCGCATTTCATCGGAAACCTCGTCCGAAGAGGGGTTGACGATATACACCTTGCGCAGCAGGTCAAGGACCAGATGCGAAATGTAGATCCGGATCGCGAATTTATAGGCAAAATCGCGTTTGCGGTCTTCTTCCATGATGTTTTCGAGAAATTGCTTGATGCTTGAATTTTCGACTTCGTCTTTGGTGTAGTAGGTCTTGAAGTTCGAGAAAGACATGATATACGGGATGATGTATTTCAGTTCGATCAGCGACTGGTGGTCGGAACAGATGGTTTCCGGCAGGAATTTGATGGCGACCGATTTGTGGATGCCGTAGTCCGCGATCGTAACGGCGTGGACTTCCTTGGTGTTGATGATCACCATTTCCCCGGCGTTCAGGGTATATTTGGTGTCGTTGACCGTGACGATGACCTGCCCTTCCAGAATATAAATGATTTCAATGGCTTTGTGATAGTGGGGGGAGGTCAGCAGAACGGGGTGGTCACAGATCTGGTAGACGATCTCGTGGTCTTCAAGGGTCATTTCGTCTGTTTCTTCGAATACTTTTTCCATGGCGTCCTCCGTAACAAAAGAATAAAATCAAGGGCTTCATTTATCGGAATTTGTTTATTTATTAGTATTATATTTATTTTTCGGGCAAAAGTCAATAGCATATATGCCGACCGAGGTTTTGGTGTGGAAATTTACAGATTACATACTGCCGGAATTCCGGCCAGCTGTCTGCGCGGCCGGGAAACTTTTGGCAATAGTGCAACAAAAAAAGAAACGGATTCTGTGCGGCATTATTTGAAAAGACAACGAAACTGCCCGTAATGTGAAAATTTTCGGGAATTTGCGAAGAAACGAAAAAAGTTTCGTTTTTCAGGTAAAATATATTAAAAATGTATAATATTTTGTATTTTTCTGCGCAAAAAATGATATACAAATATTATTTTCAATGTTATAATAATTGAAACTGATCATTGTTAATGTGGGGGGTTACATCTTTTGTTACAGAAAAGGAAAAAAGCAAAGAGGGAAAACGGCGTCGTTTTATGGGTGCTGTCCGGCGTGTTCGCGCTCTACGCGGCAACGCTTCTCATGCCGCTGGTATGGATGCTGATCAACTCATTCAAGGCGGACAACAACTTCTTTATTTATCATCAATGGCAGATCAAGGGTCTTTCGTTTGACAATTACAAGGCCCTGTTCTCGACCGAAAACGACATTCTGATCATGCTGGGGAATACGCTGATTCTTTCGTTGGTCACACCGACGGTATCGGTATTCTTTTCACTGTGTCTGGGTCACGGCGTTGCCAGTTTTGACTATAAGGCCAAAGACCTGATCTATTTCCTCTGCATTATGCCGATGTTCGTCGCGGTTGCGGGTACCACGCCGTATATGTATAAACTGATGACTGACATCAATCTGTTCGATACATATATCGGTCTGGTGTTCATGGCATGCGGCGGATACGGATTCGGGTTCTTGATCTTCTATTCCATTTTCAAGAATATTTCCCCGACTTACAGCGAGGCGGCAATGATCGACGGTGCCGGTTACTGGCGGACATTCCTGCAAATCCTGCTGCCGCAGGCAAAGGATATGATCGTTGCGCAGTGGGTCATGAGCTTTATCGGCACGTGGAACGACTTCTTCGGCCCGTATCTGTTCCTGCCGTCCTATCCGACCCTCAGCGTCGGCGTTAAGGAAATATCCGACAACGTTACAAACGGCCGCGCTACGTATCCGGAACTGTTCGCGACCATCATTCTGTCGCTGATCCCCGTATTGTCGCTGTATTTCGTCTTCCAGAAGAAAATTATGACCGTCAGCTTAGGCGGCGGTATTAAAGGATAAATTTTATATCGTTTAAGGAGTGTTTTGAATGAAAGTTCTCAAAAAAGCATTATTACTGGTTTTGTGTCTGTCCATGATTTTGGGCATGACGGCCTGCGGTCTGAAAAAGGCCGGCACCGAAAAGAAGAATTACGATCTGACGATTAAGTTCTATAACGGCGCTTACGGGAAAGACTGGATCGAAAAAGCCGCCGAAGAATTCGGTAAAGAAAAAGGCGTCAACGTTCTGGTCGAACCCTCCGCGGATCATGACTGCGGCGCGCCCAACAACCTGAAATCGGGCAAAAACCTTTCCGACGTTTACTTTGTCGGAACCACGACCTGGCCGACATGGGTGCAGAACGGCTGGCTTGAAAATCTGAATGACGTATACAACACCCCCGTCAAAACTTCCAAGGGCGATGTAAAACTGTCCGAATTCATGGATCAGGACTTGATTGGCAGATTCTATGCCGAAAGAAAGGTCGGCACGGGACAGGTCGCCCCGTGGGCGATTCCGTGGAGTGTTCTGCCGATGGCATTGGCTTATAACGCCGACGCACTTGTGAAGATCCCGCACGTTTCGGGCGGTGCCGTTTCCAAGGAATCGGTCGATCCGTCCACCAAAAAGTGGATCGCGCCGCCTAAGAACCTGACCGAATGGCTGGCGCTGTGCGACGACGTCAAAGCGTTCAAGAGCAACGACGGCAAAAAATACGCGCCGTTCGGCTGGACCTCTGTACATATGGAACAGATCCTTTACTTTATGCACACCTGGTGGGCACAGTATCAGGGCCTTGAAAAATCCAACATTCCGGGACAGGGCAGTTACTATGATTTCTGGAACTTCGGCAACAAAGATCAGGATACAAGAGGTCAGGTTTTCTCCACTTCCGTTTTTGACCAGAAAGGTCTGGCGGCAACGCTTGACAATATCAAGAAACTGATCATTGACGATAAGAAACAGGGCTTCAAAAACAGTATGTCCGACGTCAACACCATGACCACGCAGGAACTGACCCGTGCCATGTACGCCGAAAAGAATACCGAAAGACCGATCATTGCCGTGGCTTCTTCTTTCGGTGAAGCCGAAGCAAAACTGGACGGTTCCTGGGACAGTAACTCCGACGGCAAGCGTGATACCGACGTTCGCTTTATGAACATTCCGGCGCTGGACGGTCATGAAAAAGAAAATTATCTGTACTGCTCTACCGATGAAGTTGCGGTCGTTCCGTTTGCTTCCGAGCATAAAGATCTGGCAAAAGAATTCCTGACCTTTGCTTTCAGCGAAGACCAGAACATCAAATTCACCATTCGTTCCGGCGGCGGTATCCGTCCGTTCAACTATGACGCCAGAACCATCACAGACGATTCCATTACGGATTACAACAAGAGCGTGTTCGACGTTTATTACACCAGCCGGAGAATTTCCGACTTCCCGCTGACCGCTTATAAGAATAAGCCGCTTTCGGTTTCCCTGATTTTCAGCTTTGAACATCCGCTTCCGTTCGGCGGTCTTGAAATGACTGCCGCCATCAATATGCTGAAAAAGGGATCGAACGGTACCGAAGTCATGAAAGAAGGCAAACGTCTGTTTGACGCAACCAAGCAGGATTACACCAAGAAATATCACATGACTGAAGTAAAATAATCGAACGATTAACCGATACCGATTTGGAGGTATAACACATTGGGTAAGACCGGTAGTACGAAATTAAATACCCCGAAACGCAGACGGCGGCGCAATTTGTTTATTTTCTCTTTGTTGCTGGTGCCTGCGCTGCACTTTCTCATTTTCTGGGTATACGTTAACGCGGAATCAATCTCACTCGCCTTTATGCAGTGGGATCCGTTCGAGGCAAAGTATAAGTTTGTCGGTTTCCAAAATTTTGTTGAACAGTTCAGACATTTGCGGGTACAGCCGGCAATTGTCAATATGTTCAAAAACTCATTTATCGCCATTCCCATCAACATCGGCTGTCTGATCCTGGCGATCCTGATCGGGTACGCGTTTTCCAAACACGTGCCGGGCGAACGCGTATACCGCGTGATCTTCTATCTGCCTTCCATGATCTCGATCGTCATTCAGACCCTTTGTTACCGCTATATGTTCTATTATCAGAACGCCGGGCTGATCGGTCCGGCGGCGGCGGTGCTGAGAGCGTTGGGCCTGAATTATAACGGTTGGGAAACGTCAATGGCCGATCCCGCGATCATTGCGCGGATATGGCTGCTGATCTGTATTTTCTGCGTCTGGAACAGCGCCGGTATCAATATCATTCTGATGGCGTCCGCCATGGCGCGCGTGCCGGAAGAAGTTATCGAGTCCGCCAAACTGGACGGGGTCGGTTTCTGGCGTGAGCTTTTTCAGATCCAGCTTCCGCTGATCATGCCGACCGTCAGTATTTTCCTGATCAACTCGGTCATGGCGGTAACGTCGTTCGGTATGCATCCGATGTTGCTGACCGCCGAAAATATCGGGCATAACGGTGCCTTCGACACGGTCGGGTGGTTCATGTTCCGTATCGCGCCCGAGGCAACGCAGGGACAGTACGCGGGAATTTCCACCATCGGTCTGTTGCTGACCATCGCGGTATCCACGCTGGTCCTGATCGTGAAAAAGATTACTGATAAAATCACGCCCGACGTTGATTTTTAAGGATAGGGTGATCAACTATGAACATTCGCAAAGGATCGCGGAAGATCCTGTCTGCCGTCATTGTCGCGTTCATCGTGCTGTCGGTGCTGACGGTTTCCGTTTCCGCGCAGGGCCCCGTTATCAAAGGGGAACCGGACGGTCAGAGCAAAACGACCGCCATGCAGGAACACTTTTATTCGGGCACACTTGAACCGAGCTTCACCAGCGATACCGTTTCGGTCAAGACCGATTCGTACGCCATGCATTTTGCCGGCGCGTATCAGTACGGCTCGGGACTGGTGCTGATGTCCTACAAACTGAAAGACTATAACCGCTTTACCTATTCCATGGACTGCCTGAAATCCAGTGACGGCATGATCTATATCGGTTTCGGCGGCAAGAACGAATCGGACGAAATTTACAAATACGACGGTTGTATCTGTATCACGAAAAGCGTTACCGTCATCTATGAAATGGGCGGATCGGACATGAAGGTCACCGGTGAAAGCTGTCCGCTTTCCAATGCCTTTGCGCCCGGTAAAACGACCGATTTCGCGTTCACGCTGGAACGGGTGTCGGGTAAGAATTTCAAAATCACTTTTGAACTGATCGAAGACGGTGAAGTGATCGCCACGACCGATTACGGTACGACGTTCCGTTTGAATAACGACGACGGTCATATCTGTTTCTGGAACGGTCAGGGCGAAGAATTCAATATGCGTAACTTCAAGGCGTATGACGCACCGAATCACGTGGCTTATGCCGACGATTTCAAAAACAGTACGCTGACCTACGGCGACGAACGCGCCGGAGACAGTAACTGGCACATCAATAATTCCAATCTGACAAGCGAAGACGTTTATATCTGCCGCAACGCCGGACCGGAATTCAAAAAAGCCAACGACACGATCACCGCCAAGACGAAACTTGAAATGTGCGATCAAGTCAGCAAACCGTATGAAATCACGTTTGACACGAAGATCGACGCTTTGTCAAAAGATGCGACGTTCGGCCTCTTTGTGGGCGCGAAATCCGCCGGTAAAATTCAGAAATCCACCGTTATCGGCGTCAGCATGCTGGACTCCCGCTTTGCTTCGGTGAACCTGATCAAGAACGGCAAAATATTAAATTCCGGCGAAGATAAAATTCCGCTGGATAAACTGGAAATCGGCACCGGCACCGTCACTTTCAAGGCGGTCATCAACAGTGACAACTCGGTAACACTGACCATTGCCGATGTGGAGTACCGTTTTTATAATATCGATTACGCCGGGTACTGGGGCATCTGCTCTTATTCCACCCGCAAGGGCGGAGCGACCGCCGCAAAGGTGGATCAGGTCATTGTTGTCCGCAATGTTTACACCCCCTGCCCGCAGGAAGACATGTCCAACAATTTCGGCGGCATCAAAATGACGCCTGACGGCTTTGAGGATTATTATATCAACGACCGTTCTTTCTATCTCGGACCCGGCGCGGCGCTGCGTCCGAACGGCGCGTTTACCGAAGAACCGTCCCTGTACTTTGAACAGGCGGGCCCGTACAGCGCGTTTTCACCGAAACAGAAATATACCGATTTCATTCTGCAATTTGACGTAAAAGTGGTATCGGAAGGAAGCAATGGGAAGGCATTCGGTGTTTCGTTCGGTCGAAGCAGTTTCGCTGCGATCGCACCTTCTTCGGTCGGTGTTGCGTTCGCCTATAACGGGTGGTCCGATACGCCGTACAGCCATATCGCCGCAAACAACTGTACTTTTGCCGACGGTACGCGCGAAATGAAGATCGATGACTACCATTTTTATAAAGATACCGAAACGAAATACAACTTCATGATCGTCGCGAAAAACCGTACGGTATACGTTTATTTCAAGGAAGACAGCGAAGATATCACAAAACTCGGGATCTGCCGCGCGATCATTCCCAACGTCAATACGGCGGGTTACGTTGCGATCTACGGCGATAACGGCATTTCGTTCGACGTCTTAAATTACCGGCTCACCAATCTCGCGGCGGAAGCGACCGCCGACAGCGATATCGCGCTGCGTGAGTCCTTTGATAAAGAACAGATTTCCGATAAACTTGTGACCGCCGGTTCGGCCGCCGTAAAAGACGGCGCGCTGCAGCTTTCCGGCGGAAGCATCAGCATGAAAAAGAAGACCGCTTATTATATTCTTGACTTCACGGTCCTGAAATCCAAAGCGGATCTGACGGTCAATTTTGCCAAAAACTGCTCGGTCACTTTCCTGAAAGGGCTGAAAAAGATCAGCGTGAACGAGGGCGGCAAGCGCACCGTGTTCGACGTTTCGGATCAGCACCTTGCTGATTATAAGAACGTCCGGTTCGAAATGATCCTGCAATATGACGGACTTTCGGTCGCGGCGCGCGGTGTATATGATCCTTCCGATAAGGTAAGTCTGCCGATCGTGGAATACACTTTCGCGAATCCGCTGACCAGAGGAACGCTGAAACTGACTTCGGACAACGCGGTGATCGACGATCTGGCGGTTTACGCGCTGGATAACAGTTATGAAGCCACGAACACCGATTATACGGATGATCCGAACGATACCGAAATGTGGTTCGCGAAAGAGAAGATCGTCGGTCAGAAAGCGGCGGCAACCGAAACGACAGAGAACGAAACCATCCCGCTGGCTTATATCATTGCCTATGCGGTGATCGGCGCGGTCATTATCGCGCTGCTGGTCGTCATCATTGTTATTTCGATCAAGAAAAGGGGGAAGAAAGCACAATGAAAAGAATAACAGCCATTTTGCTTTCCGTGATCCTGATCGTTGCCTGCGGCGCCGGCTGCGACAAAGGCAAGGAACCCGACAAAAATCAGACGGCAATCACCAAGCGTGAAAAACCGCTGGAATACGGCATCAACGCCCATATTTTTGAACTGCGTCCGGTCATGGACCCCAGTTCTACCATGGATTACGTTACAGACATGGTCGGTGTTCTGGGCGTCACTTATTACCGTTTAAGTACACCGCTGGAATCCATGTTCCTTGTCGGCGAAGGGGATACCCTTACGTTCAGGGACGGTTATCGCAACCTGATCCATCAGGTCATCAAAAAGATGAAAGCGTCCGGTATCAAATGTTTTGTCGCGGTCAGTGACGGACCGGTCTATCCCTACGGTTACGAAGTTTCCTGCTCCGGCGTGGTTCCGGATCCGTTGGTTGAAAAGGATATGTACATTCGCTGGCTGAAACTTTACGGCAAGGCCTGGGGCATGATCGCCAAGGAATTCCCCGAGATCACCCACGTCGAGTGCATGAACGAACCGGATCATCCGAGCGGCAACAGCTTCACCAAGCAGGGCCATCAGTGGGCGGCGGAAGACGGTTATATGTATGAAATGGGCGACAAAGCCCACATGGTCGTCGATATGCTTTATTACGTCACCAAGGAAGTCAAGGCCGTCAATCCGAACGCGTGTGTAACAACGCCCGGACTGACCAACTTCAACGAAGCGCACGATTTCCTGGATAATATGTACGAAGCCATTGAATCGGGCGCCCACCCGACCGGGGAAGACTTCGGTGACGTCGATCCCGATCACTATTTCCAGTGCATTGATTTCCACGATTATCAGAACGGCAGAACACCCGAAGAATACTTTGAGGATTGCGACGAGTTCTATAAGGCCTGCGAACGTCATAACGACGCGGGCAAACCCGCGATTTTGAGCGAATGGGGCTATACCGATCAGGACAACGAAGGTCTGGAAAAGAAAAACGGTGAAGACCTTACCGAACTGATGAAGGTGTTTGATGAAAAAATGCCCTATCTGGAAGCCGTTCTGCTTTACGTGATGAACGATTTCAGCGGATATTCGGTCAGCGTTGCGGAAGACAACTTCGGTATCTTCACCTCGCACGGAGATCCCGACAAGCCGAGTTTCCCGAAACCAACGGCCATTTCTTTCTATAAATACATCCATAAAACGGACGACGTTTCGCCGCTGTATAAATACTGCCCGGAACTGATGCCGAAATAAATAATTGTATATAATCTTTGGGACAAAACTGACAAAAAGAGGGGGTAACCGGAAAACGATTATCTGAAACCGCCCTTTTGCATACCGGTCGTATGCAAATTATAAGAAAAGGAGAAAAATTTATGGCAACAAAGATGAAAAAGCTTCTTGCAACGGTATTGTTCCTTTGCATGGTACTGTCCTGCTGCATGGTCCCGTTGACCGCCAGTGCTGCCGGAGCGGATGATCTCCGTTTCAACAGTAACGGAAAATTTAAGATCGTTATCTTTTCCGATACGCAGGATCGCTACGTTGTCCATCCCCGTCTGACCAGCATTATGCGTCAGGCCATCGCACGTGAAAATCCGGATTTTGTCGTCTTTACCGGCGATATGACCGAACAGAACATCAAAGATCCGGACGTTGATTTCAGAAAAACACTGAATCAGATTCTGGCCCCCGTTGTGGAAGCCGACGTACCGTATGCGATCACATTCGGTAACCATGATGACCAAAGTTATTACGAGGGTCAGCGTACCGATAAAGCGGCAATGTTGCAGGTTTATCAGTCGATCGGCGATTGCCGCACGACCGATCCGGAACCGACGCTTACCGGTACCGGCACCTGCAATATCCCGATTTATTCCTCCACCGGCAGCAATATGGCTTTCAATCTGTGGATGATCGACTCCAACACCTACCAGAATCCGCTGGATACCGGCAGTGGCTACGATAATCCCCACGCCGATCAGCTGGCGTGGATACAGGCAAGACAGAACGCCATTACCGCGGCCGAAGGTCACGTTGTTCCTTCTTTCGCTTTCCAGCATATCCCGATGCCGGAAATGTGGAATCTGTTTGTTGAAGATCCAAACGGTAAGCAGAGCTACGGCGACAAAAAGTACAATTTGGAACTGAAATCCGGTGTCACCGGTCATGCCGGTGAATTCCCGCACGGCATTTATGCCGCAGACAATAAGGGCGAATATAACGTCTTAAAGCAGATGGGCGTTTGGAACCTCTTTACCGGTCACGATCATCTGAACGATTTCAGCGGTAAGTTTGAAAATGACGGCGTCACCCTGACCGCTGTTCCCGGCATGACCTATGCCAACTACGGCGATGAAGCCATCCGCGGTTATGGTGTGATCGAATTAGATGAAAACGACCTTGCAAACTATGATTATCATTCCGTTAAATTCTCTACGCTTGATGCCGAAGCCGGCACGCCCGCAGAAGAAACCTACGATGTTTACGACGAACTGGAAGTCAGTGACCTGAAAAAGAACGGCACACCGCTTTCCGGCACCGTCAACATCGCCGGCGGAAACCTCTACACCTACGACGCCACCTCCCCGTCCAAATCGGCGGTCATCAAGTTCCGCTGGACGGTCGGCTCCGTTCCCGCCATTCAGTTCTCGTTTGACCACCGCATCAATGCCCGCGGGGACAGAGAAATTTCCTACCCCTTCAGCGTCTGGGTCAAAAAGCCGAACGACAGCGGCGCAGGTGCGGCCGGTGCAT
>JAZRWX010000212.1:0-2710 GCA_045599905.1 Acutalibacteraceae bacterium | reverse complement strand
TTCTTCGGCGGCAGTTTCACGGCAATTGACGAGAATTACCGTGAAAGTCTTTTGAAGGCGGCGTATCCGTTTGTAAAACATGGTGACGTGCGTGGAATCCGTATTTCGACCCGGCCGGACGCTATTGACGATGCCAAACTGTATCAACTGAAAGAGTACGGCGTGTCGTCAATCGAACTCGGCGCGCAAAGCATGGATGATACCGTGCTTTCCTTGAACCGACGCGGTCACACTTCCGGGGATGTGAAATCGTCCGCAAAAGCGATTCGGCACTTCGGCTTTGAGTTGGGACTGCAAATGATGACGGGGCTTTACGGTGATACCGATCAGACCGCTTTGACGACTGCGGATAAAATTATTGAATTGTCACCGGATACGGTACGCATCTATCCGACGATCGTTTTGAAAAATACCCATCTTGCCGATTTAGTCAGTCAGGGCGTTTACCGTCCGCAGACGGTAGCGGAAGCGGTCAAACTTTGTACGGCTTTGCTGACGAAATTTGAATCGGCCGGCATTTCGGTCATACGGTTGGGTTTGCACAGTATTGAGGAAGATCGGTACGTTGCCGGTCCGTGGCATCCGGCTTTCAGTGAATTGTGTTATTCAAAACTGTATTTATCGCGTGCGTTGGATCTTTTGCAGGCGCCGGGGCAGTACGTTTTATACGTGAATCCGTCCGCGGTTTCGCAGATGATCGGACAAAAACGGGAAAATATCAAAATTTTGAGTGATCACGGATTTGATTGTAAAGTCAGCCCGGATCACATGTTGAAACATTATGAAATTCGAGCAGAAAGGCAGTAAAAGACATGATTTTAAGTTCAATTCAGGTACAGGGTTTCAAATCCTTTGCCGATAAAACGACACTGAAATTCGGACGTGGTATTACTGCCGTTGTCGGTCCGAACGGAAGCGGAAAAAGTAATATTTCCGATGCTGTTCGCTGGGTTTTGGGGGAACAGTCAACCAAAAGTCTGCGCGGACAGTCGATGGAGGATGTTATTTTCAGCGGTACCGAGGGACGCCGTCCGCACGGCTACTGCGAAGTCACCCTGAATATCGACAACAGTGACCGTTCACTGAATTTTGATAATGATTCGGTCGCCATTACGCGGCGTTATTATCGTTCGCACGAAAGCGAGTACCTGATCAATAACGTTACGGTTCGTTTGAAAGACGTCCACGAACTGTTCATGGACACCGGTCTGGGACGTGACGGTTATTCTATGATCGGGCAGGGAAGAATCGACAGTATCATCCGTACCCGTTCGGATGAACGCCGGGATATTTTTGAAGAGGCCGCCGGCATTTCCAAATACCGCTATCGCAAAGAGGATGCCGAACGTAAATTGACCGCCGCCGAAGATAATCTTCTGCGGTTAAAAGATATAATGGATGAACTGGAATCCCGTGTGGGGCCGTTGGAAATCCAAAGTAAAAAGGCAGAAAAGTTTTTGGAACTTGCCGAAGAAAAGAAGAAACTTGAAATCGGTTTGTGGCTGTATACGTTGAATAATTCCAAAGATGCTCTGCGCGCGCAGGAAAGTAAAATTGCCGCCGCACAGCTTCGTTACCGTGAAATCGACGAAGCGTTGAGTGAGTTTGATTCCAAAACCGAAGAAAACACCGCTGAATTTGCGCGGTTGACTACGGAAATTGAAAATCAGCGTGCGCTGATTTCTGTCAATAACGAGGAAATCGTTAAAATCGGCGGTAATATCAGCGTTTTGGAAAATGATATCCGTCATAACGATGAATCGATCGAACGGTTGAAAACTGAAAGCCGGAATCTGGGCGACAGCGATACCGCGGCCCGCGAACAGATCGATCTGAATCGCCGGACGGCGGAAAATAAACAAAACGCCATTACCGAACTTGAAAATTCTTTGTCGGCGCTGGATGCCGAATTGTCCGGTTTGCTGACCGACAGCGAACGTTTGTCACGCCAGATCGAGGAAATGGTGCTGAAACTGAACGCGCTGTCCGCTGAAAGCGCCGATCGCCGTGTTGAAATGGTAACGGCACGCACGTCGATTGAGGAAATCGTTTCCCGTGGCGGCACTTTGAACGAAATGATTGAAAAGAGCCGCTCTGAAAGCGCTGCGCTGCAATCGGAATTTGATGAAACGCAGAAGATGTTTGATACGCTGGAAGAAAACATTGTCAGCTATCAGAACGCGATCAAAGGATACGAACTGCGTGCAAAAAGCCGTCAGGAATCGGTGGATGATCTGCGCCGTAAAAGCGATGAGATCCACCTGGATATCGAGTCAAAAAAGCGCCGTATTCAACTGCTGACCGAACTGGAAAACAGCATGGAAGGCTTTTCCGGCGCGGTCAAGCGTGTGACGACGGAAGCGGATAAGGGAATCCTGCGCGGCATTCACGGTCCGATCTCCAAATTGATTTCGACCGACAAACAGTATACCGTTGCGGTCGAAACCGCACTTGGTAACGCAATTCAGAACATTGTGGTGGAAACCGAAAATGACGCAAAACGCGCCATCCAGTTCTTAAAAAGCAATAATGCCGGTCGAGCCACGTTTTTGCCGGTTTCTTCTATCCGGTCCCGTCCGTTCAAAGAAACGGATTTTGACAGCGTTTACGGTTACGTCGGTATTGCTTCGGATTTGGTGAAAACCGATGCAAAATATGTTGAAATCATCAAATATCTTTTGGCGGGTACTGTGGTCACCGAAGATGTTGA
>JAZRWX010000211.1:0-8771 GCA_045599905.1 Acutalibacteraceae bacterium | reverse complement strand
TAGCCATGTCGTTCTGTGAGCCAAGGAGTTGGGTACCACAGTTGTCTTCCTAAGACCGCTTGGCCTCCGACTTGCTTTTCGTCCTTGATGTGGCAGTCGGAGAAATAGGCAAACGTAATGGGATCGCCGCCCCTGACGCTGTCGATTTCGACCTCACGCACCATAATGCCGCCCTTGCCTAAACGGTAGATCCAGCCGTCGCCGTCGGCGGACGTGCCGACAACGTCGATCTTCGGCTGATTCAAAATGGCGTTATAAGTGCCCAAAAGATATTTCTTCAATAAAACCATATCCTCTGCGGTAATTTGGTCATCGTAAGCCAGATCGGCGTTGGCGATCTCGACGGGTACGGTGAGATCCGCAAGATACCGTTTGACACGTACAATATCCCGCACGTCGCATACGGCGTCGTTGTTGGCGTCGCCCGTCACAAACGGAATGGCGGAATACGCCACCTGCTGAACGTTCGCGGTGGATTGTTCCACGGCGTTTTCGGGATCGTCGTTTTCCTCGCCGCCGATCGACAGCGCCGTTCCCCAAACGTACAGCACGCCGCCGTTTGCGGGCATCGTCACGGTCGGGGCAAAGGTGCCGGTTGCCGTGCCGGTATAGGTGTAGGTGTGGTAACCGCATTCAAGCGCGTCACCGGTGCTGACCGCCGGTGCGTTTTCACAGTCGGTCAGGTAATATTCAAACGAATAGTTGACCGCTTCGCCCGAAAGGCTCGAAACGCTGGTCGTGCGGAAGACTTTGGCGGTGCTGTCGGAGGAAATGCGGTAGATTTTCTGTGACTTGCCGCAGTGGACGCAAACGCCTTCTTCGTATTCGTGGTCACAGAAAATCGGGATCTGGTTGTAATCCATTTTGGTAACGGTGGTCGGTGTCGAAGCCGCGTTAGAAGCATCGGTACCGTTGGCCAACAGCCTGTGGGTGCTGTCGAATAACTGCACGTTCCAGACATAAAGCACGGTATCGACGGCGGTATCGCGGATCATTGCCGGATAAGCGTTGCAGGTAGCGGTAAAGGTCACGGAATAATGCTGCACGTCGCCCGATGCGTGGACGTAATCATCAAGGGTATCGTCCCCGGAGGAAGCGGGATTTTTGCCCTGCATCAAAAATCTGCCGGTGGGCATATAGTAATCAAATTCCATGGTGTAGGTCTGTCCGGCTTTTACGGTGTCGAAGATGTTAAAGCGAATTTTGCCCCAGTTGTCGTTGCCTTCGATCAGCCACGCCATCCCGGTGGCATCTTCAATTTCGGGCAGACCGTTAAAGGCGTTTTCGCTGAATTCCATGACCGCGATGGCACCGTCAAACAGCTCGTTTACGGCAGCGGCGGTATCCTGCACGCCCTTGTCCGTAACGTACTGCCAGCCCAACAAAGTGCCGCCCGAAAGATCATTGGTCAGCAGGTTTTCATCATTGCCGTGTACCGTCACCTTGAAGTTGGTCAGATACACCGTGCCAGAGTAGACTAAACGGAAGGCAAGACGGGCATCGTCGGCAGAAGCCAACGCCGTGGCGGTTGCCTGAAAGTGGTGAACACCGCCGTCAAAGTACTGCTTGCCGCCGTTGTTTTCGTCGCCCAAGCGTCCGGTTACGCTGGTATCCGTTCCGCCGACCGTTCCGCTGTAAAGCATAATGCGGCAGGCAGAATCGGTTTTGACCGAGCCGAGCATCGAATAATCGAACGAAATATCGTACTGTACGCCCTGCGTTACCGAAAACGGGGTAGAGCGCAGGTGATAATAACTTAATTTATCGGTGTTCAGTTTCATCATATAGTCGCCGGTCACCGTCGGGTTTTCACCGCCGAACAGCGTCGGGTCAAAGGCCATAACGACGGCGGCGCCGTCAAAGGCAGAGGTTCCGCCGTTTTCAATAATACCCTGCGTGCCGTTTCCGTAAATGTAGTACCAACCTGCCAGCGTGCCTAACGAAAGGTCATTGGTGATCAGGTTTTCGGTACTGCCGTGAACGGTAACACACGGATTTGCGATATACAGAACGCCGTTGTAAACCAGGCGCCATACCAAGCGCACGTCACTGGCGGTTTTGGTTGCGGTCACGGTCGCCTTAAAACGGTGGATCCCGTTTGCCAGCGCCGTTTCGTTATTGTTGTTTTCATCGGCAATGGAATTGACATTGATGTCGGAAGCGTCACCGGCTAAACGAATTTGGCAGGCACTTGGCGTTTTGGCCGTGCCGGTCAGCACGTAATCGAACGTAATATCGTACTGCGTACCGGCGGTCACGCTGAATTTGGTGGAACGCATATGCGCATAACTCAGGTCGGCATCGTCGCAATCCAGTTTCAGCATATAACTGCCGGTGATCGGGTCGGTTCCGGGCTCGTCGGGCTCATCGGGCTCATCGGGCTCGCCGGGATCCGTACCGCCGAACAGGGTGGTGTCGTACGGCATAACGACAGCGGCACCGCCGAAAGCAGCGGTCACCCCCGCGCCGAGTTCGCCTTGTTCGGTTTTCTTTTCACCGTTTATTATTACATTCGGATTAACGTAGTACCAGCCGCCCAGCGTACCCGATGAAAGATCATTGGTGATCAGGTTTGTGCTGCTGCCGTGAACTGTCACGGACGGGTTTGCGATATACAAAACACCGTTGTAAACCAAACGCCAGTTCAGGCGGACGTTGGTGGTAGTCGTCACCGCGGTCACGGTTGCTTTATAGTGGTGCAAACCGTTTGCCAGCGCCGTTTCATTATTATTGTTTTCGTCGGCGATCGGGCCGAGAACTTTGCCTACATTGTCGCCGTCCAACCGGATCTGACAGTCGGCGGGCGTACGGGCTGTGCCGGTCAGCACGTAATCAAACGTAATGTCGTACTGTGTGCCGGTGGTTATGTTGAATTTGGAAGAACGCATATGCGCATAGCCCAATGCGGAATTGTCGCAATCCAGTTTCAGCATATAACGGCCGCTTGCCGTGGCCGGCATTGCGAAAAGTCCCGCCGCAAGACAAAGAACCAACAGTATTCCGAGTATTTTCCGTTTCATGCTCATTTCCGTCTCCTTATTGTAAATGTTTTCATCAAAAGATGTTTATAACTATATCATATAATAAAAAATAAAATATTTCAATAACAAAGTGTTGCCGATTGTGTACGAAAAGTTATAAAGATAAGAAAAAGACCTCCCGCAGGAGGTCTTTCGGAAAAATCAATCGTTATGAAGGCGGTAGGAAAGCGTCATCAGACTGTCGCCGAAATGCACGTTTTCGACCGATAACTGCGGATATTTCATTGAAATATCATAATGGCTGAAATTCCAGAATCCCGTAACGCCCAGTTTGACCAATTGATCGACCAGCGCTTCGGTATCTTCCCGCGGCACACACAGAATGGCAACGGTCGGGTGGTTATCACGGCAGAAATCATCCAGCGTTGAAACGTCACGGATCGGCAGACCGTGAATGACCTGACCGAACAGAGCCTCCTTGCGATCGAAAATGCCGATCAGATGAAATCCGCGGCGTGAAAAATCAATATGCTGCGCCATGGCGCGTCCCAGGTTTCCCGCTCCCAGCAGGATGGCGTTCATGGGGCGGTCCAATCCCAATATCTGACCGATTTCGGCTTGCAGAAGATCAATATTATATCCGTAACCCTGTTGTCCGAAACCGCCGAAGCAGTTAAGATCCTGCCGGATCTGACTGGCTGTCAGCCCCATACGCTCGGAAAGTTCGCGCGACGAAATACGGGAAACACCCGCGTCGTGCAGTTCTCCCAAAAAGCGGTAATACCGCGGAAGCCGTCGAATGACCGATTCGGAAATAGTACGGTTTGTCATGTTGTTTTGCCTCTTTCCCGGGGAAAAGAACAAATCAATTCCTCATTGTATACAATCTTATTATATTATACAGTGAAAAAAATGTCAACAGGAAATAAAGTTATCCGCCCGGCGCCGGGCAGATAACAAGTGTCTTTTGATTCGGGAAAGCGCGGATTCGGGGATTATTCCCGTATCAGACGGATTTGCAGCCGGTCAAACGGCTGTCCGTAAATGCCGGCGTATTTTTCTTCGCCGGAACCGTAATCGCGCACCCATTTCAGATATTGTCCGCCGACAGTTGCCACACGGTATTCAACGGCATACCCGGGAAGATCTTTCAGGGTCATTTGAATGCCGTCGATTTGTTTGCCGTAAATACCGGCATATCCGTCCGGGCCGCTGTCCGAATCAGTGACCCACGGCAGATAATTTCCGCCCAGCAGGTGGGCACGGTACCGGATATGACCGGCGGTCGTACGGGCGCGAAAACCGGTAACGGCTTTTCCGACAACCCCGGCGTATCCGTCGGCGGCACGGTCGTTATAATCGTTCACGTCTTTCAACCAGCGGTCGGTAAAAGCGGCATAAACCACGTGCGGAACGGCGTCGGCGGTCGGGACTTTCTCCTCTTTGTTCATATATTTTTTGACCAGATCCAGAAAAAAGTCCCATCCGTAATCGTCCAGCGTGCGGTGCGGACAGTGCTTGCCGGAATAATCTCCGTGCTTGGTGACACGGTCGATTCCCCAGCCGTACTTTTTCAACAGATATGCGGTCAGTTCCGCGGCATTTTCCTGCGCCTTTTCAAAACGGGTGCCGCCGGATTTTGAAAAGCAGATCTCAATGGCGATTCCCTCCATATTTCCCGGTCCGTTTCCGTCCCCCGCGTGCCATGCGTTTCTGTTCAACTCAATACCTTGAACGATTTTACTGTCATCTACCGCGAAATGAAAACTGGTTTCCTTGTCGTTGCTCAGCATATAGTTGATTTCGTTTTCCGCCGTGGCGTCGTTGGCGGTATTGTGGATCACAATGCAGGTCGGCGTGCGTGTATACGGACATTTGATTTCCACCTTTTCGGCGGGACAGTCTTTTTTAATGATTTTCAGCATTTTCGTTTTCCCCCCTTTTCGGCAGATTGTTGCCTGCCGTTTCATTTTATGCGGCGGTGGGGAAAAGGGATAGAAAAAGAAACCCCGCGGGCTTTCTTTTTATGCTTCGACGGTGTTTTCCAGTATTTCCCGAATGCGCTCCGCGCCTGTTCCGGCGGTTGCCGAAAAGGGAACGATATCCCGGACGAAATCATATTCCGCCAGTTCTTCGGTCACCTGATCCAGCCGTTCGCGGAATTCGGTTTTGTTCAGTTTGTCGCATTTGGTCAGTACCACGGTGCAGGGCAGACCGCTGTGCGCTAAAAATTCCAGCATTACGCGGTCAAATTCGGTCAGCGGATGGCGCATATCGACCAGTTGGAAGGTCATGCGGATATCGCGCCCCATGCGGAAATAACCCTCCATCAGTTCCGACCAGCGGTCCCGTTCGCTGAACGGAACTTTGGCGTAGCCGTAACCCGGCAGATCGACCAGCCGGACGTCGGCGATCCGGTAAAAGTTCACCGTGACGGTTTTTCCGGGTTTGGAACTTGTCCTTGCCAGTGCTTTGCGGTTGACGATGCGGTTGATCAGGGAAGATTTTCCGACGTTGGAACGCCCCGCGAAACAGATTTCCGGCAGATCGGACGGCGGCAGTTGTCCCGCTGTGCCGAATGCTTTTTCAAAAACTGCAAGTTGATAATTCATAATACGACCCCGTTTATTGGCTGATCGCCGCCAGCGCCGGTTCTTTGACGACCGCCGCGGAAAAATCCGGCTGTTCGTCGGAAGTATGGGCGACTAACGCCGATTCGATGATTTCATCGACGAAAGAAACCGGCACGAAACGAATATTCTGACGTACCGTTTCGTCGATCTCGTCAACGTCGGGCAGATTTTCTTTCGGAATAAATACCGTTTTCACGCCGCCGCGGTATGCCGCCATGGCTTTTTCTTTCAGTCCGCCGATCGCCAGCACTCTGCCGCGGATGGTTACTTCACCGGTCATGGCAATATCACGGCGCACTTCCCGACCCGTCAGGGCGGAAATCAGCGCGGTGGTAATGGTCACGCCGGCGCTCGGACCGTCTTTCGGAACGGCGGCTTCGGTGGCGTGAACGTGAATGTCACGGGTCTTGTAAAATTCTTCGTCAATGCCGTAACGGGCGGCGTTGGCGCGTACGAAACTGACCGCCGCCGAGACCGATTCTTTCATAACATCGCCTAACGAGCCGGTCATTTCGACCTTGCCGCTGCCTTTCATCACCGAAACTTCCATCTGCATGATCTCACCGCCGGCGGCAGTCCATGCCAGACCGTTGATGATGCCGACTTCGTCCCGCGGCAGGATCTCTTCGGGTTTATAACGCTTTTTACCGATCAGCGTTTCCAGTTCGGTATCCTTTACCGTGACGCGCGCCGCTTCTTTCCGGGCAATTTTTTTGGCGGCCTTTCCGCAAAGTGATGCAATGGCGCGTTCCAGTTTGCGGACGCCCGCTTCACGGGTGTAAAAGTCGATCAGACTGTAAATCGCGCCGTCGGTCAGGCGGAAGGTCTTTCCGCTTAACGCGTGGCGTTTTTGCTCCTTGCCGACCAGATGCTCTTTGGCGATATGGAACTTTTCTTCGCGGTTGTATCCTTCCAGCTCGATCAGTTCCATACGGTCCAGCAGCGGTTCGGGGATCAGCGACTGATTATTGGCGGTCGTAATAAACACGACGTGGCTCAAATCAAACGGAATTTCAATAAAGTTATCGCAGAAAGCGCAGTTCTGCTCGGGGTCCAGCACTTCCAGCAACGCGGAAGACGGGTCGCCCTTATAGTCACTGCCCAGTTTATCGATCTCATCCAGCAGAATGACCGGATTGTTGCTGCCGGCCTGCTTGATGGCGGCAAGGATCCGTCCCGGCATGGCGCCGATATAGGTCTTGCGGTGACCGCGGATCTCGGCTTCATCGTGCATACCGCCCAGGGAAATGCGCGCGAAAGAACGCCCCATACATTCGGCAATGGTTTTCCCGATCGAGGTTTTACCCACACCGGGAGGCCCTGCCAGGCAGATGATCTGCCCCGTGATGTCGGGCGAAAGCGCATAGACCGAAAGCATTTCGAGAATGCGGTCTTTGACCTTTTTCATACCGTAAAAATCACGGTCAAGTATTTTTTCGGCGCGGACGATATCCACGTCGGTCGGGTCGCTTTTGGACCACGGCAGCGCAAGGCAGGCGTCCAGCCAACCGCGTACCACGGTGCTTTCGTGGGCGCCCTGCGGCATTTTGGCAAGTTTTCCGATTTCCGCCCGGATCTTTTCCTTGACGTCTTCGGGGGCGGCCAGCGCGTCGGTTTTGGCGTAGTAATCATTGATCTCATCAGCGCCGTCATCCCCGTACAGTTCGTCGTTGATGGCGCGGATCTGCTCTTTCAGGTAGTATTCACGCTGATTGTCGTCGATCTGCTGACGGGTCTTTTCACCGATCCGGTTGTCGATCAGGGTGATCTCGCGTTCTTTGGAAAGCAGTTCCAGCAGGATCTTACCGCGTGTAACGGGATTCAACTGTTCCAAAACGTACTGCTTATCATCAAAAGGTGCCGGAATATTAAAGGCGATAAAATCGGACAGAAAACCGACGTCACCGCTGGTGGCGACGGTCAGCGAAATTTCGGACGGGATACTGCCTGCCGCTTCGGCGAAACGCTCGAATTCCGAACGGATGCGGCGGGTCAGCGTTTCCAGATATACCGGCCGGTTGCGGATCGGTTTGTCGGTCAGCGGCTCGACCATGGCACTGTAATAACTTTCACGGTCGAAAAATTCGCGGATGGCGGCACGGTGCAGACCTTCCACCAGTACCTTTACACCGCCGTCCGGCATTTTCAGGACCTGACGGACGCGTGAAATACAGCCGATCGAATACAGATCGGCGCGTTTGGGCTGATCGACCGCCATATCCTTCTGCGCGACCAGAAACAGCAGTTGATTGCCTTCCATGGCGGCGGTCACGGCTTTGATGGATTTTTTTCTGCCGACGTCGAAAGTCAGCATCATTCCGGGAAATTCCACCAGACCGCGCAATGCCAGCAACGGCAGGCGTTCGGTTGTGGAATGTACTTCAACAGACATGAATGAACTCCTTTGAAATCATAAAATGGACATAAAACCCGCCGCGAAAGGCGACGGGTCGGAACTTATTTGAAGATCGAATGCTTGATTTTTGCAAGAAACGGACGAATTATCTGTTTCCAGAGAAAACGGCGCGGGTAACTGATATGGACCCAGCGGACATACCATTTATAAGCGGAACTTTCATCGCATACGTAATGCTTACCGTCACGGTAAAATTCTTTTAATACACCGATGATCTGTTCGGGCGCGATGTTTTCTTTCAGATAGAGGTTGTCCCCCCGGATGATAAAGTGTCCGTCCGGCAAAACTTTCAGAATGCGGTGCAGCACCAGTTTCCCGGATTTCAGCCGGTACAGCGGCACGTCATTTCTTTTAAGTGGGCGGTCCGGCTTCCGTACAACGATGGTATCGGTACGGTTGCGCAGCATGGGATACATACTGTAACCGGATGTACTGCTGATATACTCGCCGCGTTCGTCAAGGATCTGTTCGATATTCTGTTTCGGGATGGCGTCGCCGAACATCTTCAAGCCCCCAAATCAAAGTAATATATTGATTTGCTATTATATCATATTTATCCGGTTCTGTCAAGACAAAGCGGCCGGCAATATATTGTAAGGGTTGTAGGTTTGTCAATGATGTGTTACACAAAAGGGAAAGCGAATAAAACCTGTTTAGGAGAGCGCCAGTTGAGAGGGCGCATAGGGAACTCATTGTATTGACGTTGTCGAACAGCCAACTGTTTTTGAAAATCTACAAAAG
>JAZRWX010000210.1:0-1211 GCA_045599905.1 Acutalibacteraceae bacterium | reverse complement strand
CCCTGACCGAACGGATCATCAACCGTGCCGGGATCGACAGTTGCCCCATGGAAAAAGCCGTCGCACCGATCGACGACCCGGAAACGGCATTTTCCGTTCTTTGGGACACCCGGAAACAATTACTAAAAAAGTGACGGAACTTTCGTTCCGCCACTTTTTTTATTTTTTTTCGGTCTTTTCGGTTTTTTCCGGCTCTGTTTCTGCAGCCGGCTGTTCTTCCGCCGACGAAGTTTCATCCGCTTCCGTCGGCTCGGCCGATTCAGGAAGGACTGCTTCGTTAAACGCGTCGCCGAGTTCCGCTATTTTTTCAATGACCGTGTCGAAATCCGCGGTCTTTGTCTTCGGTTCGGCCAGATAGGTCCGGAAAAATCCGGAAGTTACCTTGCAGGTGCCGTCTTTATAGAAAACGACGTTATCGTACATATTGACGTTGAAATAATACGGCGCACTGCCGTAATAATCACTGCGCAGAATGAATTCCACCACATAATCAACGTTTTTGAAATAGTCATTCTTATTCTTTGCCAGTTTTATCACGCGGGTGCTGACGATCTCAATATATCCGTCATTTTTGATTTTATTGCTTTCCAAAAGCTTTTTCCACTCGGTAATCACCGCTTTTTTCGCGGTGGTGACGTACGGCTCGTATTTTTTCGCCGTTTCATCCACTTCTGTCGCGGTATCCTCCGCGTTTTCAGATTTTCCGTCATCGGATAGTTCAGCCTCGATCTGTGCGATCCGGGCGTTTACATCGGCCGTTTGCCGTTCTGCTTCACGTTTTGCCTTCCGGCTTAAAAAACACGATACGCCGGACACCGCAAGCGCGATCACCATCAGAATAATGCCGATGATCAAGACAGCCGGGTTCCCTTTGGACGGTATTTCAGCGGTTGATTTCGCCGCCGGGTTTATTGCTTTTCCGCATTTGACACAAAACTGCGCGTCATCAGCATTTTGATGCTGACAGGAAGGACACGTTTGCATATCACTCAACCTTTCGGAAATCATAATTGCTTTCAAAAAACTATCATACGGATATTTTGAAAGTATTATACCATATAACCGTCCCATTTGCAACCGGCAGGATCGGTCGAACAATTTCCCCGTGAATACGCGATTTGTAGGTTTGTCAATGATGTGTTACACAAAAGGGAAAGCGAATAAAACCTGTTTAGGAGAGCGCCAGTTGAGAGGGCGCATAGGGAACTCAT
>JAZRWX010000209.1:0-2749 GCA_045599905.1 Acutalibacteraceae bacterium | reverse complement strand
GAATTTGTTGCCAATATAGGTTTGAGATTTCGGTTCGCCGACGGCTCAAATGTTTCTACCGCACACCGTTAAGTTGCGACTATTGGTTAGTTCTTTAATGTGTGTTGGCAGCAGATTACGCGGCGTCGTAGTCTGTTTTTTTACTTTTCCGGGGGTGCGCCTTGTTGAAAGAATTGGAAGAAAAAATCATTCGTGAAGGTACTGTTTTGCCGGGAAATGTTTTGAAAGTCGGTTCTTTTTTGAATCAGCAGATTGATGTTGAACTGCTGATGAATATGGGAAAAGAAGTCGCACGGCTGTTTGCCGATTCACCGGTCACCAAAATCCTGACTGTGGAAGCATCCGGAATTGCGTTTGCCGTTGCCGTAGGCGCCGCCATGCAGGTTCCCGTTGTTTTCGCGAAAAAAAGCAAAAGCAGCAATGTGACCGGGCCGGTTTATTCGACGACGGTCCATTCGTATACACACGGGAATGATAATTTTGTTACCGTTCCGCAGGCGTATCTGAATGCGTCGGACTCGATTTTGTTGGTCGATGATTTTTTGGCCAGCGGATGCGCTTTGGTCGGTCTGTTGGATCTTGTAAAACAGGCGGGTGCAAAAGCGGTCGGTGCCGCGATCGAAATTGAAAAGGGTTTTCAGGACGGCGGGGATTCTTTGCGCGCCAGCGGTTTGCGTGTGGAATCGCTTGCGATCGTTGAAAGCATGGAAGACGGGCATATCGTTTTCCGTTCAAACTGATGTAAATTGTATTTACATAAAATTATCGCCGAAATGGCAAAAAGGAGAAACAACATGAAAAAGGTACTCTCTCTGGTTCTGGCGCTTGTTATGGTGCTGGGCGTAATGGTCTCCATGACCGCTTGCGGTGGAGAAAAAGACAAGAAGGACGGCGGTTCCAAGTTGGATTATTCCAACATTAAAGTTGGTATGATCACCCTGCACGACGATTCTTCCACTTATGACAAGAACTTCATCGATTCGATGTATGCCGCTCTTGAAAATCTCGGCATCAAAAAGGATCAGTTGGTTCTTTACACCGGTGTTGCGGAAACCGAAGATTGCTACAACAAGGCAAAAGAATGCGTAAACCTGGGTTGTAACGTTGTTTTCGCCGATTCTTTCGGTCACGAAGACTACATGGTTCAGGCCGCTACCGAATTCCCGAACGTGAAATTCTGCCATGCTACCGGTACAAAGGCACACACTGTTAATCTGGACAACTTCTCCAATGCGTTTGCCGCTATCTATGAAGGTCGTTATGCTGTCGGTGTTGCCGCCGGTATGAAACTGAACGAAATGATCGAAGCCGGCAAGATCACTGCTGACAAGGCCGTTATGGGTTATGTCGGTGCTTATACTTACGCCGAAGTTATGTCCGGTTACACCTCTTTCTATCTTGGCGCGAAATCGGTTTGCCCGTCTGTTACGATGAAGGTCAAATTCACCGGTTCCTGGTATGACTACGATAAAGAAAAAGCCGCTGCTGAATCTTTGATCAGTGAAGGCTGTGTTCTGATTTCTCAGCACGCCGACTCTTACGGCGCACCGGAAGCCTGCGAAAAGGCCGGCGTTCCGAACGTTTCTTACAACGGTTCTACCCAGTCTGTCGGTCCGAAGACCTATATCGTTTCTTCCAAGATCAACTGGGCTCCTTACTTTGAATACATGATCAACTGCACCGTCGAAGGCAAAGTCATCGATAAGGACTGGACTGGTACTGTTGCTACCGGTTCTGTTGAAATCCTTGACGTTAACGCTGACGTTGCCGCCAAAGGCACCAAAGAAGCTATTGACGAAAAGCTTGAAGAATTCAAAGCCGGTTCTTTGAAAGTATTTGATACCGCAAAAGACAATTTCATTACCGTTAAGGGTAAGAAACTGGATGCTTACAAAGCAGACGTTGATACTGACGAAAAATTTGAGAAAGACCACGATGTTGTTTCCGATGGTTATTTCCATGAATCCGAATATCGTTCCGCTCCGTATTTCGATGTTGAAATCGACGGAATCGAACTGTTGGATCGTAATTACGGCTAATGCTTATTGCGTTTAGCTGACACCGTTTTATCAGGATAGCAAGGCGGATTTTCCGCTTTGCTATCTTTGCGTTATAAAATATAGGAATTTAGGGTATTGATATGGAAAATATAGCACTTGAATTAAGGAATATCACAAAGCGCTTCGGCACGAAAGTCGTTGCCAATAAAAACGTTTCCCTGACGGTTAATAAAAATGAAATATTGTCCCTTTTAGGCGAAAACGGCTCCGGAAAAACTACGCTTATGAATATGATATCGGGGATATATTTTCCGGACGAAGGCGAAATCTTCGTAGACGGGCAACCGGTGCAGATCACTTCACCGAAAGTTGCGTATAAATATAAAATCGGTATGATCCACCAGCACTTCAAGCTGGTCGATACCTTTACTGCCGCGGAAAATATCATCCTCGGCAACAATGAGAAATACAATATGAAAGCCGTTAATTCCCGCGTGAAAGAAATCGCGGAAAAGTACGGTTTTAATATCGATCCGAAAAAGAAAATTCATGAAATGTCGGTATCGGAAAAACAAACGGTGGAAATCATCAAGGTTCTTTACCGCGGTGCCGATATTCTGATTCTGGACGAGCCGACGGCTGTTCTGACGCCGCAGGAAATTGAAAAACTGTTTGCGATCCTGCGGCGCATGAAAGAAGACGGCAAGGCCATTATCATCATTACACATAAATTGAACGAAGTTATGTCC
>JAZRWX010000208.1:0-6990 GCA_045599905.1 Acutalibacteraceae bacterium | reverse complement strand
TTTACCGCTCCTGCGGCAAGCTGATCACCGTGGAGGGACAGGAAGAGGTCGCTGATACGACCGCGCTTGTCTTGAACGCTTTGGCGGAGATCGAACCGGTATGATTGTACTGAAAACCGCACGTGAACTCGCTGTTATGCGAGAAGCCTGCCGCATTTCGGCGGGCGCGTTACAACTAATCGGTAAGGCCATCGAGCCCGGCGTTACAACCGCCGAGCTCGACCGGTTGGCCGAAACGTACATTCGGAAGCAGGGTGCAGAACCCAACTTCAAGAATTACCAGGGCTATCCGGCAACGGCCTGTATATCTATCAACAATCAGGTCATCCACGGCATACCCAGTCATAAGCGCAGGGTCGAGGCGGGCGATAGCGGCAGCGTGGATCTCGGCGCGATGTTTAACGGGTATCACGGCGATAATGCCGCCACTTTTGCCTGCGGAGATGTTTCCGACGAGGCAAAGCGGCTGATGGATACGACGCGCGAATCCCTTTATGAAGGGATCAAGGCGGCGGTCCCGGGCGGCAGAATCGGTGATATCGGTTCGGCGGTGCAGCGGTATGTTGAGGCGAGGGGTTACTCGGTAGTCCGCCAGTTTGTCGGACATGGAGTAGGCACTCATCTGCACGAGGCACCTGAAGTCCCCAATTTTGGCACTCCCGGAAGAGGGATCCGGCTGATGCCCGGCATGACGATCGCGATCGAACCGATGGTCAACGCCGGCGGATCGGATGTAAAAGTCCTGCCGGATGGTTGGACAGTGCTGACCAAAGACGGCTCACTTTCCGCCCATTTTGAACACACGGTTGCCATCACTTCCGATGGCCCCAAGATCATGACGGTTGTCTGAGGACGCGTTATGACGGGACAGATCGTAATTTCAAAAGCGGGACGTGACAAAGGAACATTTTTGGTAACGGTCGGGGAAACGCAGGACGCTTTGCTTGTCTGCGACGGCAAAAAGCGCCCGCTGGAACGACCGAAACAAAAAAACCGAAAACACGTCACCGTCACACAGACGGTTTTAGAAAATCGGCAGATTTCAACCAATAAATCCATTCGTCGCGCGTTAGCGATCTATCGCGACGGCAACTCTTAAAGGAGGAAATAACTCATGTCAAAATCGGATATGATCGAGCTGGAAGGCACGGTTGTTGAGGCAATGCCGAACGCAGTATTCAAAGTTGAGATCCAGGGCGGACATCAGATCCTGGCCCACATCTCCGGCAAATTGCGTATGAATTTCATCCGCATCCTGCCGGGCGACAAGGTCACGGTCGAAATGTCGCCGTACGATCTTTCAAAGGGACGCATTACCTGGCGTTCCAAGTAAAATGAGGAGGTAATTACAAATGAAAGTCAGACCTTCTGTCAAGAAAATTTGCGAAAAATGTAAGATCATCAAACGCAAGGGTAAAATCATGGTTATCTGTGAAAACCCGAAGCACAAACAGCGTCAGGGTTAATTTCCCGACAGAAACATCAATTATGGAGGTGCTTTGATACATGGCACGTATTGCTGGTGTTGACCTTCCGAACGAGAAGCGCGTTGAAATCGGGCTTACCTATATTTTCGGAATCGGTCTTACGACATCGAAAAAGATTCTTGCCGAAACCGGTGTTAATCCGGATACCCGCGTCAAGGATTTAACAGAAGACGATATTTCCAAACTGCGTGAATATATCGACCATAACCTTCAGGTAGAAGGTGACCGTCGCCGCATGGTCGCTTTGGATATTAAGCGACTCATCGAAATCGGCAGTTACAGAGGTCTTCGTCATCGCAAAGGTCTGCCGGTACGCGGTCAGCGTTCCAAGACCAATGCCCGTACCCGCAAAGGTCCGAAGAGAACCGTTGCGAATAAGAAGAAATAAGTAGGAGGAAGAGTATAATGGCTACTGCAAAGAAGACGACTGTCCGCCGTCGCCGTGAAAAGAAAAACATTGAACGCGGCGCCGCGCATATTCAGTCCACTTTCAACAACACCATCGTAACCATCACCGATACGCAGGGCAACGCTCTTTCCTGGGCTTCTGCCGGCGAACTCGGTTTCCGTGGTTCCCGTAAGTCCACTCCGTTTGCTGCACAAAGCGCGGCTGAAACCGCTGCCAAGGCCGCAATGGAACATGGTCTTAAAACAGTTGAAGTATACGTAAAAGGACCGGGCGCCGGTCGTGAAGCTGCTATCCGCGCACTGCAATCCGCAGGCCTGGAAGTCAGCATGATCAAAGACGTCACCCCGATCCCGCACAACGGCTGCCGTCCTCCCAAGAGAAGACGCGTATAACAGATATTATTTGGAGGTGTAACAGATGGCAAGATATACCGGTGCAGTTTGCAGACAGTGCCGCCGCGAGGGCAAAAAGCTGTTCCTCAAAGGCGAACGTTGCTATTCTGAAAAATGTTCCGTCGGTATCCGCGGCTATGCCCCGGGTCAGCACGGTCAAGGTAGAAAGAAGTCGTCTGAATACGGCTTGCAGTTGCGTGCGAAACAGACCGCAAGACGTTTCTACGGCGTACAGGAAAATCAGTTCCATCATTATTTTGAAATCGCAGAGCGTAAACCCGGCGTAACCGGTGACAACCTGTTGCAGTTGCTGGAAAGCAGACTGGACAACATTGTTTACCGTGTCGGTTTTGCGTCCTCTCGTGCCGAAGCAAGACAGTTGGTCGGTCACGGCCACTTTGAAGTCAACGGACATCGCGTTGACATTGCGTCTTACCTGATGAAGGCGGGCGATGAACTCAGCGTTTGCGAAAAGATGCGCGGCAATGATAAGATCAAGGCCGTTATCGAAGCGAACAGCGCAAAGCCGATCCCTGAATGGATCAGCGTTGACCGCGCCAACATGACCGCAAAGGTCGTTGCTCTGCCCACCCGTGGGCAGATCGAGGCGCCGGTCGAAGAACAGCTCATCGTCGAATTCTATTCGAGATAACAGATCGGACGAGTTACAGTATCCGCCCGCATACGGGTATTGTATTTTTCCAAATTTTTTCTATGCGGAGAAATGGAGCTTTTAAATGATGGAGATTGAAAAGCCCAGAATTGATACCAAAGAACTGACGGCGGACGGCACTTACGGCAAGTTTGTCATGTCCCCGCTGGAACGCGGTTACGCAATCACCCTCGGCAACAGCATGCGCCGTGTGCTCATGTCTATTTTGCCGGGCGCGGCGATCACCAACGTCAAAATTGACGGTGTCGTTCATGAATTTTCCACCATCGAAGGGGTAAAGGAAGACGTCACCGAAATCATTTTGAACCTGAAAGGTCTGGTCGCCAAACTGTATTCCGAGTCCGCGAAAAAGATCTATATTGAAGCCGAAGGTCCCTGCGAAGTCACCGCCGCCGATATCAAGATCGATTCCGAAGTTGAGATCATCAACCCGGATCTGCATATCGCGACGTTGGATAAGGGTGCCCGTCTGAATATAGAAATGACGCTGGATAAGGGCAGAGGGTACGTTCCCGCTGATCAGAACAAACCTGAAAAAGAAGTCATCGGCGTGATCCCGATCGATTCGATCTATTCGCCGGTACTGAAAGTCAATCCCACGGCGACCAACATCCGCACCGGCCAGTCTCTGGACAAGTGCGAACTGACGTTGGAAGTCTGGACTGACGGTTCCATGCGCGCGAATGAAGCGGTTTCGCTTTCCGCGAAGATCCTGGTGGAACACTTCGAGCTGTTCGTCGGCTTGACCGAAGGCGTCGGAGAATCCGCAAGCATCATGTCGGAAAAGAGCGATACGGTCAAAGAAAAGATTCTCGATCTGACCATCGACGAATTGGATCTGTCCGTCCGCAGCTTCAACTGCCTGAAACGCGCGGGTATCAATACTGTTGAAGACCTGATCAATAAGTCCGAAGAGGATATGATGAAGGTCCGCAACCTTGGACGCAAGTCCTTGGAAGAGGTTATTGCGAAACTGGATTCGTTTGGTTTCACCCTCAAAAAGGAAAGCGATTAAGGGATTCCAAGAACTAAAAGGAGTGAATATAAATGCCGGGAACTCGTAAACTCGGAAGAACAAGCGATCACAGAACCGCTATGCTGCGCGGCATGGTCACGTTCCTGCTGGAAAACGGCAAGATCGAAACCACCGTTACCCGCGCCAAAGAGGTTCGCGCTATGACTGAGAAATATATTACACTCGCAAAGCAGAACACCTTGGCAAGCAGACGTCAGGCATTGGCGTTCATCACGAAGGAAGATGTCGTTACCAAACTGTATAACGAAATCGCTCCCAAGTACGCTGAGGTGAACGGCGGTTACTGCCGCATCACCAAGACCGGTCCGCGTCGCGGCGATGCTGCTGAAATGGCTATCATCGAGTTGATTTAATTTCTCGTTTTTAGCCCTCACATTTTCTATCGGCGGCGGGTTTGCCGCCGTCGCGCAGGGATCCCCTGCGATGATGTGTGGACTAAATTTCTTCAAAAAACATCCCGCTCGGCCAATCGGTCGGGCGGGATTGCTTTTCTTGACACTGTCGAGGTTATATGGTATAATTCGGTTACCAGTCGAAGGACGGAAAAAGATTAAGGAGAAATTAAGATGAAGAAAGCAAGTAAATGGTTGGCATTGTTAATGGTATTTGCCATGGTACTGTTCTGCATGGTCGGTTGCGGCGTCGGTACGCCCAAGGCCACGAAAAAAGAAGAAGCGGGCATCGTCGGCATCTGGAAGGGTGAAATGAAGATGGGCGAAGCCACCGAAGAATTGGCCGAAACGTCGTTGGCCGATCTTGAAATGGACTTTGTAATTGAATTTAAGAAGGACGGCAAAATGACTGCCGAAACTGAAATTGACAAAGAAAAATTAGTGGCCGGCACGAAGGACTATATGGTTGAAATGCTGAAGGAAGAGGGCGTGTCCGAAAAGGATTACGAAGCGGCAACCGGTCAGTCTTTCGATGACCTTATTAAGACAACCGTCGACGAAATGACGAAAGAACTCCTCATAAAGGAGGAAGGTTTCTACAAGTACGAAGATGGTAAACTTTTCACGCGGGAAAAAGAAGAGGACGAGTGGGAGGATGACGCCAACTTTGAGTTAAAGGGTGACAAAATGATCATCACCGAAGATGACGCTAAGTTGGAACTGCATCGTAAATAATACGCTGTAATGAACCCCGCTCTGTCGTTTGACAGAGCGGGGTTTGCTATTACTTATTGTTTTTGCAGTATTCAGCGAAGAAATTAACATTCTTTTAATTTCTTCGGCAAGTGATAACAACTCGTCAAAGTTGTAGTCGACAAGTTTTGTCTTGTTTAAGAGGGTAAGCCAGTAAATACTTTCGCCGGTTTCTTTTAGTGAAATATGTAGTTTGGCAATAAAGTCGGCCTTGCTGTTACCGTATATAGCTTCGTTGATATTCGCGCCAATACTTGTGCCGGAACGAAGCAGTTGCTTGGCAATGGTAGTATCTTTTTTGTTTTTGTAAAGTCTTCATAGAATAGGACGATTTTGGTGGCAAAATCGAAAGATTTTTCGAGCAATGGACTGTTCATAATAATCACCTCAAAACAATGATAACATTTATATGCAATAAAATCAACGCTTTGCGTAGCAAAGCACCGATTCTTTTCACTTTATACTTTTCACTTTTATCCGGAAACGACGATTTGAGAGAAAAGGATAGAGGGAAAAGATAAAAGAGAAGAGAACAAAAAGAAACGACGACTTTCTTGCGAAAATCGTCGTTTCTTTTTGGCGGAGATGGAGAGATTCGAACTCTCGAACTGTTTGTAGCAGTTACACGATTTCCAATCGTGCGCCCTCGACCGGACTAGGCGACATCTCCATACCGATCGACTAAAATATTATATATAATTGCAGGGCGGTTGTCAAGACTTTTTTTATTATTGGTTAATTTTTGCAAACATTTTTGACCGATGTCCGGCAAGATGGGAAATCTGCTATATACATATATGTATACAGGCGGATCAGGCGCCACAACCGCAAATTGCCGTAAACTTTGTTCAAAACGATACAAAACAGGGATAAATATAATAAAACAAATGCCGAAAACAACGATTTATACGACGCTGGCCACATTCTGTTGTGCAATGTGCTGATGAGGGCACAATTTTTGAAAAAATTTTTAATAATATTTTATTTTTTCTCTTGCATTTTGGGAAAACGTATGATAAAATTAAAGCAAACCGCAGGAGACTGCGAATTTTGTTGTGTCCCAAAGCACAAACCCCTGGCCGTGGATGCGGCCAAAAAAATCTTTGGCTTATTCCAAAAAGCCGGTAAGGAGAAAAAACCATGAAAAAAATTCTTGCAATTGTTCTGGCTCTGGCACTGGTTATCGTTCCGATGACCTTCTCTGTCAGCGCTGAAGCTGCCGCCACCCTGACTGTTGGTGCCGACACAGAAGTTGAAGCGGGTGAAGCCGTTGCTATCCCTGTTTCCATCACCGCCGGTGTTGCCGGTGCTCAGTTCGATATCGCTCTTGGTGATCTCGAATATGTCGCTTGCTCTGCTGACGAAGACAGCTTTGTTTATGACGAAGACAACAACGTCATTAAGTTTGTCGATGCCAACCTGAGCGACCTGTCCGATCTCTTCACCATCAACGTCACCATTCCGGCAGACGCCGAAGCCGGTGACGAATTCACCCCGGTTCTTGCAAACCAGAAATATTGCGACTATGACGAAGCTCTGCTGGAAGTTGCCGAAGTTGTCGGTACATACACCGTTGCTTCTTCTGTCATCGAACCGGTTCTGGATTCCGGCATTGCGTTCTATATGCGTGCTGCTGCTTTCTCGGATACTATCGGTGTTAACTACATTTTGACCAAAGCGCAGTTGGCTGCCTATGATCATTATGATTTGGCAATTGAAATGGAAAAATATGACGCGGCAAACGGCTATGCAAAATACGATGCCGAACCGGTCGTATTGACCAACTTCCTTGCTAACGGTAGTAAACGCGTTTATACCCAGTTGACTGGTATTGGTATGTTCGAAATG
>JAZRWX010000207.1:0-2048 GCA_045599905.1 Acutalibacteraceae bacterium | reverse complement strand
CGATCAGCGCCTGACCGCCGATTGCTGTATATTTACCCATTCTGATTCTCCTTTGATTCTTCGGTTTCCTTTGTTTCGGGCAGCGGCTGTAAAACCGTTTCCCCGGCGGATTCTTCGGACGGCAGTTGTTCGACCGCCTGTTCCGGATGTTCCTCCTCGATATAGAGCGGCAGAACGATCGTGACGGTCGTTCCGACCCCTTCCGTGCTTTCGATAAACAAAAGACCCTGATGTTGTTTTATGATCTCATCCGCGACGGCAAGACCGATTCCGCTGCCGCGAACGGTTTTATTGGATTTGAAGAATTTTTCCTTGACCCGGTCGATATCCTGCGCCGGGATACCGACGCCGGTATCCTTGATCTGAATACGGACACAGCCCTCTTCACGGGACTGCACCACCAGTACCAGACCGCCCTTTTCGGAATACTTGACGGCGTTATCAATGATATTGATAAACACCTGTTTCAGCCGGTCACGGTCACCCATGACGACCGACGGTTCCGCCGGCGCGGTATAGGACACCTCGATCCCCTGCTGACGTGCCAGTTCGGTATACATTCCCGCCGCCGAAAGCAGCAGTTCGGAAATATCGATCGGCTGGGGGGCGTTTACGGTCAGTTTGCCGTTCTGCATTCGTGAAAAGTCCAGCAGATCCTCCACCAGACCGGAAAGACGTTCGGTTTCGGAAAGCACAACGTCCAATCCGCGGTTGACCAGTTCATCATCAAAACCGACCGACATTTTCGCCGTTTCGCCCCAACCGCGGATGGCGGTCAGCGGCGTTCGCAATTCGTGGGAAACCGAAGAAATAAAATCGTTTTTCATGGCATCCGCCGAAGCCAGTTCCGACGCCATGAAGTTGATGGTATCGCACAGTTCACCGATCTCATCGTTCTTTTTGATCTCGATCTGCGAATTGAAATCTCCCGCGGCGATTTTGCGGGCGGTATTACTGACGTCCCGGATCGGGCGGACGATGGATTTGATAAAGAACACGCCCGAAATGGCGGCAATGGCAAGAATACCGAAAAACAGGACCATCATCAGCAAAATGACCATCGTGATATGGCGGTTGGCGACCTTCATGGAGGTGATCCAGCGGTACGCGCCGAGGTAGTCGCCGTTCTGCGAATAGATTGCCGTGGTGGATGCCATGATCTGTTCGCCGGTGGAATTTTTGCCGTTGTAGGTCGCTTTATGATTTTTGGCGGTCAGCGCCTTTTCGTAGTCGGGCATTTCCTCGCCCGAAAGTTCAAAACCAGTCGTTGAAACGACCATGCGGCCGCTTGAATCCAGAATCTGGACTTCCAGGCGGTCTTTATGCTCAAACTGTTCACTCATAACGACCGCGGTATTCAGGAAATTGTAACGGTCGCAGGATTCCAGCGATTCAAAATCACGGGTATACTCGTTCGCGAGGGTTTCGATACGTTCGACGTGCAAAGAGCTGTAAATCGCCGAGAATGAAACCGAAAAAACCAGCATGGAAATGGCAACGATCAGAAAAATGCTGAAAAACCAGCGGGTCGCGATACTCTTAAATTTAATTTCAAAATTCACCGAACGCTGCCTCCTTTCCTGCCGGTTTTTTATGTTTTATTCGCCGTCGGTGTTCCACTTATAACCCATGCCCCAGACCGTGACCAGATGCTGCGGCCGGGAGGGATCTTCCTCGATCTTCATACGCAGACGGCGGATGTTGACGTCCACGATCTTTTCCTCACCGAAATATCCGGCACCCCAGACCTTGGTCAGGATATCGTTCCGGCTGAGGGTGGTATCGGGCGAGGTGAAAAAGTATTCCATCATCTGGAATTCGACCTGCGTCAGTTCCACGTTCTGTCCGTTTTTCGCCAACGTGCGGCGGCGCAAATTCAAGACGAAATTGCCCAGACGGATCTCATCCGAAACGATCGTTGTCTTTTCGGAATGGATCGCCACACGGCGGGAAAGCGAATCCACACGGGCAAGCAGTTCGGTCGGGCTGAACGGTTTGGTGATATAATCGTCCGCGCCGATCATCAATCCGCTGGTCTTATCCATTTC
>JAZRWX010000206.1:0-10678 GCA_045599905.1 Acutalibacteraceae bacterium | reverse complement strand
TTTAACGAAAAAACAGCCGAAAATTCCCGCTTTTTGTTTCAAACGACCGGGTTTGTGGTATACTGAATAAAAATTGTACCGTTTTTTTGGGAGGCAAATTATGATCATACATATCAACGAACGGGAGTTGGCGGAACGGATCGCGCAGAACCGGACCCGGCTGGCGGAATCTTCCTACTATCAGATCGGCGAAGTATTTTCGCCCGACACCTACGACTGGCCCGCCGATAAGGAGGGCAGAGCCCTGCTCGCGTTCGTCTCACATTATAAAATCAGCGGAGAAAAAATCCCCTGCATGGACGAAATGATCCGGGAAATGCCGTCCAAACTGAATGAAAAGGGATATTTCGGCACCACCCGCACCGACGTGATCGTCGAACAGCAGTTATCCGGTCATTCCTGGCTGCTGCGCGGACTGTGCGAATATTACGAACAGTTTTCCGATCCGTTCGCCCTGCAAGCGGTAAAGAATATCACTGAAAATCTGTTTCTGCGCACAAGCGGATGTTACGCGACCTACCCGACCGACCGTTCCCGAACGGACGAGGGCGGCGTCAGCGGTACCGAGACCGGCTACTGCGGAAACTGGCTTTTATCCAGCGATATCGGCTGTGCCTTCATGAGCATTGACGGACTTTCCCACGTTTACAAAATCACCGCCGACAACGCTGTCAAAGACCTGCTGGATGAAATGATCGACACCTATCTTGCCATTGACAAGGTAAAACTTCGTGTTCAGACCCACTGCACCCTGACCGCCGCGCGCGGCATGATGCGGATGTACGGCGTGACGAAGCAGGAAAAATACCTGAACGGCGCAAAGACCATTTACGAACTGTACGTCCACGGCGGCGGAATGACCGATACCTACCAGAATCTGAACTGGTGGATGCGCCCCGACACCTGGACCGAACCCTGCGCCGTTGTCGATTCGCTGATGCTGGCGCTGGAACTGTATAAAGCGACCGGAGACGGATCCTGCCGCAAGATCGCCGCGCGGATCTGGCACAACGGTTTTTCGACCCTGCAACGAGATAACGGCGGCGCCGGCACCGACACGTTAGTGACCTGCGGCAGCCCGTGGGACGATTTGGCCGCGCAGATGTACGAAGCGTTTTTCTGCTGTACCATGCGTCTGGCGGAAGGGTTGTGGTACGTCAAAGAAAACCGCGGCCTGCTGTACGCCGAAACCACCGGCCGTGTGACCCGGAACGAACGGGGCGTTTACACCGACGAAGACCTCGTTTACGCCCTGCCCGACGATGCCCTTTTGCCGTACGCCGAACCGGCGGTCGAAGCCGACGGAATGATGCTGACGCCGATCGTAAAGTATTACCGCGTACCCAAAGAGATCATTGAAACCGCAAAGCAAAAGATCGTTTTCCGATAAAATCCGTTTTCGAAAAACAACAAAACCGCCGAAAGGGAAATTTTATCCTTTTCGACGGTTTTTTATTTACGTTTTTGCGGTTTGGAATGTACGCTGCGGGAGGAGCAAGCCCCTCCCCTACGGGGTGCGGAAAGTTGATTTGCTTATTTGATCAGCCGTACGGTCTTGATCTCAAACGGGCGGAACGTCAAACCGAAGCCGCCGTCCGTGATTTCAAGCGGCCGGCCGTTTGCTTCCAGCATATCGGTCTGTTCCGCCGCGCGCACCGTGCCGCCGACGGTCACCGTGCAGTCGGCACAGCACCCCTCGGTTTCGTAAAGCCGCGCGATAAAGCCGTTTCCGTCCTCCGCCGGTTTGACCGTTTCGATAATGACGTTTTCAGCGTCGACCGTCAGCAGAGAACCGCCGGGGATATTGAACGTACCGTCGAACACCGCCGCCGGACTGTTCAGTTCGTACGCCGGGCGAATGACCGACGCGGTCGAAAATCCGGTTTCATGCACCAGCAAAGAATAGGTGAAGCGATGAACGCCCTTATCACCGCGCAGATCGGGACGAAGACCGCCCTTGTGCAGGGTCAGGCGCATATCGTTTTCGCGGACGGAAATACCGTACTTGCAGTCATTTAAGATCGCCACGCCGAAACGGTTGTCCGACAGGTCGGTCCACTTGTGATTGCAGACCTCGAACTGGGTCTGATCGGTGCCGTAGTTTTCATGTGTCGGGCGTTTGATGTTCCCGAACTGGGTTTCAAAACGCGCGTCGTTCGACAGGACGTTGACCTTGAAACCAACCTTCAACAGACTGTGCGGACTGTTCCAGTCGACGACCGATTCAAAATCCACCCTCGGAGAATCGGCGTAAAAGACGATATCCTGCGTCAGCGAGGAATCGCCGAAACGGTATTTCACCCGGACGCGCAGTTGCAGCGCGCCGACCGAAACGACTTCGCTTGAAACGAAATCGCATACCGGGTACATTTTTTGCGGCTGATCGTAATCAATATCCCAGTTGTCCCAGTTGCCCGGAATATCCTCGCCGAAATACAGCGTGTTCAGCGGAATACCGGCATCCGCGACGACTTCTCTGCCGCTCCCCGTGCGGTAGGAAACGAATCTGCCGCGCTCCATCACGATATCGGCAAACGGGGTGGAAATATGACTGCCGTCCACCTTGAACGGGCATTCCGCCGGTTTCGGCGTGCCGCTCTTGACAGCGGTAACCGAAAGCGCCGGCAAAGTAAGCCCCGAAACGGCGGTAAGGGTTTCGCCGTAAACGTCGGTATAGGTCTGCGCCACACAGTTTTCGGGCACGAATCCGTCCGGGAAAACGACCTGATCGCCGCGATCCCACGAAAGGGCGTTGAAAACGGTCTTTTCGGCGGAATTGCCGTCTGTCGCCGCTTTCATAGCATCATTCAAACGGGCGATCGCGCCGCTGTTTTCATAGATCGCGACCTTATGCGCTTCTTCAATACAGGTGCCGGGCAGAATGTCATGGAACTGGTTGACCAGCAGGGTCTTGACGCAATCGGTCAGCAGGTCGTCGTTGTTTTTGCCCCGCAAAACCGACAGCAGTTCATAGTTGTGAATCGCCTTTTCAAGCAGGCGGTTGTTGCGCTTGATCTCGTGCATCTGGGTCAGGGCGCCGCGGTGCAGTTCCAGATACAGTTCCCCCGAAAAGACCGGCAGGTTTTTCGCCGTTTTTTCCAGCCGTTTCATAAAGGCGCTGACCGTGGTCTGCTCCATTTTCGGCATTCCGGCCATGTCTTTGATGATCTTTTCGCTTTCCAGCATAGAATAACTCGGTCCGCCGCCGCCGTCCCCGTAGCCGTAGGACAGCAATTTCATATTGGTGACCTCGGGATGTTTGATCATATACAGCGCGTCCTTGACACCCCGGATGTCCGGCTGGGAATGGGTGATGTTGAAATGTGTCAGCACTTCGGTGCCGTCAATGCCTTTCCAGATAAAGGAATCGTGCGGGAAGGTGTTGGCTTCATTCCACGAAAGTTTGGTGGTCAGAAAATACCGGATGCCGCACCCTTTCAAAATCTGCGGCAGCGTGGCGGTATAGCCGAAAGTGTCGGGCTGCCAGAAGCAGTCCGCCTGATAGTCGAAATTTTCTTTCAGAAAGCGTTGACCGTACAGGAACTGGCGGATGATATATTCCCCTGCCGGCATATTGTTGTCACATTCGACCCACGCGCCGCCGTTGGGTTCCCACCGGCCTTCCGCCGTTCTTTTTTTGATGTTTTCAAAAATATCGGGATAATATTTTTTCATCCAGTCGTCATATACGACCGAACTCTGGATAAAGTGATAATCGGGGTAGGTTTCCATCAGCCGCAAGGCGTTGGAAAACGTTCTTGCCGCCTTATGCGCCGTTTCACGCACCGGCCACAGCCATGCCGTGTCCAGATGACTGTGGCCGATCAGTCCGATGTAGCCGTATTCTTCCCCGTCAGCGGTTTTGCGCTCCGTAACGGCTTTCAGGATCTCGTTTGCCTGCGCCATGGCGGGATGCCAGTCGGCCGTGACCTCTTTCGGATGGAGCGGCAGCAGTTTGAAGATTTCGCAAAAAGCGTTGACCGCGGCGGCGTGCTGTGCGGTGTTTTCGTCATAATGGTCGATGATCTGGGCGACCGTGCCGTGCAGATTCAGAAATTCGGCGACCGTTTCGTCACGCAGAACGAGATCGACCGAGCGGAACAGGCGGTCAAACGTCGCCGGATAAAAACTCCATTCGGTCACTTCGCCGTTTTCCTTCGGCGCACAGCCCATCACCCGGTGTCCGGCGTAACATTCAATGGCAATATCAAAGGTTTCGCCCGATTTCGCGTCCAGCGTCAGCGGCTGGACTTCGTGCAGGCGGAACTGCGAAGGAATTTCATCACAGCGGTCGAAAATGCCGGCGGCTTTGCCGTTTAAGAACAGCAGTCCTTCGACCAGTCCGACGTCCGGTCTGATAAACAGTTTCCTGCCTGCCAGTTCCGGCGGAACGGTATATTCGGAACGGAACCACCCATAGCAGAACGCGCCGCCCCACGTTTCACCGGACGCGATCGTCCGGTATCCGTCTTTCGGCATTTCGGTCGCGAAACGCGCCCGTGCTTCGGGCGTGTCCGGCGGCGCCGGCAGTTCGGCGATCTCGCAAGACAGTTCGGTCACCGTGCGGTACAGATAGCCGCGATATTCCCCGCACAACTGTTTGACTTTATCCACGGTTTTTTGCGTATAAACCTCCATGGTCCTTACCCCTTTCGGCAGTCGGTCACACGTCGGCACCGACCCTTTATATTAAGTTATAAACGAAACGTTCTCAAAAAGCAAGTTTTTTATCACGCGGCCGAAAATTCCGGCGGCAAAACCGTCCACACAAAAACACCTGCCGCACAGAGAGCAACTTCTCTTTTCGGCAGGTGTTCGTATTTACTCTTTTATTTATCCGCTAATCTTTCAGCCATGTTGATCAGTGCCGCCAAATCTTCTTCCGACAAATTCTTTGACAAATCATATAAATGTTTGACCTGTTGCGTGTTTTTCAAATCCTCATCGAAAAACTCTTTCGGGGTAACGCCGAAATAATCACAGATATATAAAAATTCCGACATCGACGGCAATGCTTTTTGCGAAGTGATGCTTCTGATATAACTGTTGCTATGCCCTAAATCAAGACTCATACGGTATTCCGATACATTTTTCTTTAACCGTAATTCGGTTATTCTTTCCGCGATGTACTTCTCGTTCACGACCTGATCACCTCTTTTATTATTTTACAATAATACAATCGTCAATCAGCGAAGTACAATTTTCAATTTTTTTCGATTTTCATTGATATTCAATAATTTAATCGCTATAATTAGGGTGTTATATAGCGATTGGAGCGTTGAACATGGAACATTCTGTCTGTTTTATCGGACACCGGAAAATTCACGATACGCCGGAACTGCGGCGGCGGCTGAAAAGCATTTTGCCGGAACTGATCCGAACCGGAACTGTCAATTTTATTTTCGGCGATCATTCGGCGTTTGACCGTTTGTGTTATGAATTGGTGACGGAATTCAAGGAAACATACCCCGTAATCCGTCGGATAAACTTTCGCTGTGATTACCCGGATGCCGACGGGTATACCATGCGGTTTTTGATCGCCGGGTATGAAGAAAGCATCTGCCCCGACGGGCGGGCAAAATACGCGGAACGCAATCAGGCAATGATCCGGGAAAGCGACGTCTGTATCTTCTATTATGATGAAACCGCCGCATCGCTCCGCCGGAGCGGTGACCGCCGACCGAACAGCGGCACGGCGATCGCTTTTCAATACGCCAAAAGGAAACAGAAACCCGTTTTCAACTGTTTTTCCGCCGTCGGCAATGTTCCGCAAAATGAATGATTGAAAAATCCGGAATAATATGGTATAATCCGGTGTGTTGATTATAAATTAAGCTTTAAGGGTTGATGCGAAATGAAACGACAGAAAATAATTTCCGTACTGGCGGCGGCTGTGCTGACCGCGACGCTGTGTTCACCGCTGACAGCGGCCGGTGACGCGATCTCCCCCATCCGGCGGACGACCACCGTGGTCGGCGGCGTGGAAACGACCGAGGTTTCCCAGGACGGATCTTTCAGCGCGCGGATGCAGGCGGAATCCTTTATCGGCGGCGGAAACACGCACTACGTGACCGATCAGACAGAAAATCCCATCTGCGATTTTTCCGAATTTGAAAGCAACATCACCGCCGTGCCCGACGGAACGACGACCGATACGGTTTCGGAATCTTACGACACCGAAGACGAAGCGCTTGACCGTGCCGAAGAACTGGAAGCGCAGGGGTATTCCGTCACCACAAATGAGGTCACCACCGGCTATGACGAACGCACGGAAGTGTTCGACGACCGTTTTGACGCGACCATGCGGTTCAAGGAAGTGCTGGAATTCGATCCGCACCCCGTTATGGAAACGCCGAACAACGACTACCGTGTCGTGACCTGCGAAAAAATGCTTTGGGAACGCAACTACAACGCCGTTTCCCGTCAGTATTCCATCACCGCGCACAAACTGCCGAAAGATTCCCGCGGCAACAACCCCGATTTCGTGATCTTGGTCGCCCAGAACGGCAGTACCGGTCAATTCGTTTACTGGTCCAACCGCGGCAACGACTGGCTGAAAAACATCTACGCGATCGAGGATATCAATACCGAGTTTCACGAACGCGCGTCCGACGGCGAATTGATATGGACGCATTCGTTCATTTCCCCGCTTGAAGACCGCAGTTCCATTTACGGTTTCAGTTACGAATCCGCCGTGCATATCGGATATTCCGGCGGCCCCGAATGGTACCTTCTGCGGTTGAGCGACGGAACGATCCAGATCGTTGACGTACATCCGGCGCCGGGCGGTCTGGCATCGGTATACTACGGCAGTTTTGAAACCTTTATGAACTATGACCTGCCGCAGACCACGACCCTTTCCTACCGGGTACCGATCAAGGCGTATACCGTCAGCGCGGAAAAGGAAATTACCACCTACCATTATGACGCACAGTGGCGGTATACCTACACCGGCAAACTGCCGGTGCCGCCCAATCCGTACGATCTGGCCGTCGGCACCCAGCGCAAAGGCAATGATGCGCGGCTGATCGTCAAACTGTACGGCAACGCGGACGATATCGCGGCTTATGACGATATTACCGTCAACTATTCAATAGACGGAAAAGATTACAGCGTTTCGATCGACGGTTTGTATACGTCGTTTATCAACGAGGGTGAGACCGTCACCGCCGAAGAACTGAACTGTACCTACGTCGCCATTCTTGAAATCGGGGACGTGACCGCCGCCGAAACGATCACGGCGACCGCTTCCCATACCGGAAACGGAAAAATGGTCATCGGCACGACGCGTGAAACATCGGCGGCACAGATCTATTCCGCCTGGCGATAAAAACGATCCGAAATATTTTACAGACAAGGGACTATACCGGCACACCCGTACAGTCCCTTGATTTTTAAGCGGGCGCAAAACCCGCAAAGGAGCATGACACATGGGTGTTCAATACGTCAATTATCTGCAAATGCTGGACGGCAGCGACAAACGGGATATCACCCAGATCATGATCGCCGGGGTCATTTTATCGGCGATTTTCACCCTGATCTTATCTAAAATTCTCAAAAAACCGAAATACCGGCTGTCCTGCACAAAAGCCGTTACGGGCGCCACCTTTTTCGGGGCGTGGATCGCATTCGTCGTGCGCGCGTTCGTCTATATCCCGGTCGATCATTCGATCGTCGAAACCGTCCTTTGCACGCTTGTTCTCGCCGCCGTGATCTTCTGTTTCTGCGCGGTGGAATGGCTGATGTTCCGCACGAAAGGCGAGGAAGACGCGATCCTGAAAAAAGTCCTGATCACGCAGGGGACTGTCCTGCTGATCCTGGAAATCGTCTACCGCATCCTTTCACTCGGATTGACGGCGCTGTTCCTTTATCTGAAATTCAGATAACGCCTTTCGGGGAGAATGATGATGAAAAACGACGAAATGCCGGATCCGGATATTCTGCACCCGATCGCCGGATACGAAAACGAGATCTACGTGAAACCGTCGCTGACCAACCCCAATATTTCGGTCGGCGCGTTCACCTATATCGCGGACGCCGGATTTGAAAGTCACGTGACCAATTTTTACCCGTGGAGCAGAGATCAACTGATTATCGGGAAGTTCTGCCAGATCGCTTCGGGCGTGGAATTCATGATGAACGACGCCAACCACCAGATGAACGCCGTATCGACCTTTCCGTTCTACACGCTGGATGGCTGGAACGCCGAGCCGCCCTGCCCAGACGTTATGCCCTTCAAAGGCGATACCGTGATCGGCAATGACGTATGGATCGGGCAGAACGCGACGATCCTGCCGGGCGTTCATATCGGCGACGGCGCGATCATCGGCGCGAACAGCGTGGTCGGCAGTGACGTCGAGCCCTATACCGTGGTCGCCGGAAATCCGGCAAAACCCATCCGCAAACGGTTTGACGACGAACTGATCGGTCTGCTGCTGGAATGGAAATGGTGGGATCACTCCGTTGAAGAAATCGACCGGTTGATCCCCGTTCTGACAAGCGGCGACCTGACCGCGGTCAAGGCCGAAATCAAAAAAGCGCTCGGTAAATAAGGGCATTTGGAGGTACTTATGAAAAAATTATGTGTTTTATTCGCTTTTCTGCTTTTGCTGACGCCCGTTTTCGCCGGATGTTCCGAAAAAAATGACGTTGAACTCGACCCGCAGGCGATCGAAAACAGAACGCGGTACAACAAGCTCACCAACGCGATCAACGAGATCTATTTTCAGGACCTTTTCGCGGATGATTACGAGGAACACTATCAGGAGGCGCTTTTGCCGGAAACCGAAAAAGAAATCAAAGAAACGCTGACGGAAGATACGGTGATCGTCCAAACCTGCGAAGAAAAGGGCGTTTTGAAGGACAAGGCCACCGCGCGGCAATACGCGCAGACCGAATACGGGTACCGCTGTCAGGAAGACGCCGGCGGAATGTTCGCCGCAGCGCTGGAAAACGCGCTGACCCAGTTCGGACTGGCCGAAAACGATTATCTGGACCTGCTGTACGAGGAGGCCTATTACAAATACAACCGGCAGTCGCTGAAAGATTATTTTTATAAAAATGAGTTTGATGAAAAATCCGGAAAAACACCGGACGAACAATTCGAGGCGTATATCAAAACATTGTTCAAGTAACTGGACCGTTTTTAATTTCACGGGACGTTTGGCAAATCATGCCGGACGTCCTTTTTTTCTTGACAAAACGGTTTTTTTGCATTATAATAAACTGTGCCATTTGGAACACTTTTCGGAGGTGTTGTAATGTTTGACCTGAAAAACCTGTTTTTATTCGACGGGCTGACCGACGAAGAACGGGAAGCCATTATTCCCGACCTCGGCGAAGCAGTCGTTTTCAAAAAAGAGGACACGATCTATGACGACCGACATTTCCGTCGGGCGCTGGGCGTGTTTCTGGACGGCAAAGGCGTTGCCGGAAACGGTGGTACCACCCGTGCCGCCTTTTCCGCCGGGGACGTGTTCGGCGCCGCCGCCCTGTTCGGCGCGGAAGACCGCTACGTCAGCCGCATTGCGGCGCGTACCGCCTGCACGGTGCTTTTCATTCCCGAAGAACACCTGCGGAACATTCTGAAAACCCACCCCGTCTGCGCCGTGAATTACGTTACCTTTCTTTCGGAAAAAGTCCGGTATCTGAACCGGAAGATCGAACAGTATACCGGCGGCAACGCCGCCGCGCGGCTTTTCCGGCTGCTTTGTGACAAGGCGGACGAAAACGGCTGTCTTGAAAACGCGAATATGTCTTCCCTTGCCCATCTTTCCGGGCTGGGACGAACCAGCGTGTACCGTGCCTTTGCCGAACTGGAAGAAAACGGTCTGGCGTGGCGCGAAAACAAAAATATTTTTATTAAGAGGTCCTTATCATGAAAAAAACAATTGCTTTTCTGCTGGCTGTCGCCATGTTGTTTGTCTTTGCCTCCTGCGGCAAAGCCGAAAAATCCGCCAAAGCGGCGCGGGTATGGGTGCTAACCGGGCCGACCGGCATCGGTTCCGTAAACCTGTGGCAAAAAAGCGAAGACAAAAAAACCGAGATCGACTACACCTTTACCGCCGCCGCGGCACCCGATGAAATGGTCGCGAAACTTTCCAACGGGGAAGCCGATATTGCCGCCGTGGCAACCAATCTGGCGTCCAAACTCTACACCAAAACCAACGGAAACATCCGCATTCTCGCCGTCAATACGCTGGGCGTGTTAAGCGTGCTGGACAATACCGGCACCGATATCCGTGGATTATCCGATCTGAAAGGCAGAAAGATCGTCACCACCGGGCAGGGCGCCAATCCGCAGTATATCATTGAATATCTGCTGAGAAAAAGCGGCGTGGATCCCAAAAAGGACGTAACGGTCGAATACAAGGCGGACGGCAACGAACTGGTCACCGTATGGGCTACCGATCCGACCGCCGTCATCATCGCCCCCTGCCCCGTTTCGACCGCCATTACGCTGAAATACAAAACCGCCGCCAAAGTGCTGGATCTGACCGAAGAATGGGAAAAGGTATCGCCCGATTCGGAACTGATGATGGGGTGCGTGATCGCCCGTGCCGATTTCTGCGAAAAGAATCCCGAAACCGTAAAAACATTCCTGAAAGAATACCGCGCGTCGATCGAGCAGGCGGTTTCCGACCCGGAAAACACCGGGGCGCTGTGCGAAAAATTCGGG
>JAZRWX010000205.1:0-21820 GCA_045599905.1 Acutalibacteraceae bacterium | reverse complement strand
ATTAAAGTGGATTCGGAAGGCCCCGTATTTTACAGACAAACGCGGATCACACAATATTGTAAAGAATTCAGAATCCACAAATTTCGTTCCATGTGTAGCGGTGCTGACAAAAAGGGAACGCTGGTAACCGTCAGCGGTGACAGCAGGGTGACAAAGGTCGGGAAGATCATCCGTAAATGCAGATTGGATGAAATTTCACAACTGATCGACGTCTTGCAGGGAAGTATGAGTTTTGTGGGAACAAGACCCGAAGTGCCGAAATATGTGGCGGCTTATACCCCGGAAATGATGGCAACTTTGCTTTTGCCGGCGGGTATTACGAATGAGGCCTGCATCAATTTCAAAGATGAAGCCGAATTACTGGACGGCGTTGAGGATACCGACAGGGTTTATGTGGAAGAAATTCTTCCCGGGAAGATGAAATGGAATTTGTCGGAAATCAAACAGTACGGCTTCTGGAAAGAAATATGGACGATGTTCCGCACTTTCTTCGCGGTATTGGGAATTATAAAGCCGAAAGTGTTTAAGGAAGATGAAAATGTGTCGACCGAAAGTCCGGCGCTGATAAGGTGATGTTGTGTTGAAAAAAATAATAAACATTTTATTATCCGGTATACTTGCAGTATTCTTTTTGTCCATCTTCGTGTTTGTTTATGCTTATTCGGGAATACATGTTAATAATGATGAACAGTATACGGATTATTTATGGCTGCCAAATCAAATCAGGACAACAATGGTTGAAGGAATTGCCTGGAATAAGATGGATTCTTCCGGACTGAACAATGCAACCGATATTGAAAATGCAGATGTTTTGGTTCTGGGAAGCAGTCATATCGATAATGTTCATATTATGTTTGAGGATAACATTTGTAATTTGCTGAATTCAGCAGGTTACAGCACAGTGAATTCCGCAATAACAGGACATACGATATACAGATGTGTGGATAATTTTCAACAGGCCGTCGCAAAGTTTAAGCCAAAGAAATTTTGCATAATAGAAACGGCATCGGTCAAGTTGACGGAAAGTGAAATGGATGCGGTTTCCAATCATACGGCGAAACGGATTCCTTCGTATGATAGCGGACTGATTTATTATTTGCAATTCATACCCGCGGCATCTTCTGTTTATAATCAGCTTGATAATTGGATGGGTCAAAGTCCGGCTGGGGACGGTATGGTTCCGGCTCAACAGGCAGTATCTATTCCGGAAGGTTATTCCGATAAATTAAACCAATTTTTGTCTGTCGTTTCTGATACGGCGCGGGAAAACGGTGTTACGCCAATCATCTTTTATCATCCTTCTGAACAATTAAATCCGGACGGATCGGTATCCTACAAAACCGAGCAGGCGTATCTTGACTGTTTTGCATCTGCCTGTGAGGAATTAGATATCGTTTTCGTCGATATGACGGATGCTTTTAAGGAACTTTATGCAAATGAACACCGGCTTGCTCACGGCTTTATCAATACCGCTGTCGGCACTGGGCATCTGAATAAATACGGTCATCATGTGATTGCCGAAAAACTCATTGAAGTAATCCAGAGATCGGAGGCACAATAATGGCGTTTACGAGCTTTGGATTTGTTATATTCTTCGCTGTTATTTACGCATTTCTTTGGCTGATTAAGTGGGTATTTGAAAAAAGAGATTCTTATCAGTCAATTTATAAGATATTTCTGTTATTGGCCAGTTATGCTTTTATGGTACTGGCTGACTGGCGTTTTGCGGTTTGCATTTTCCTGCTGACCGCAGTGGCTTATTTCACGGCACTTCGAAAAAATAACAGGGTTTTGTTTGCGGCCGGAATCGTTATTGCTATCGCACAGCTTGCGGTATTTAAATATTTTAATTTTTTTGTCGGTTCTTTTACCGCATTGCTCGGAGGCAGTTATACAACGATCAATATTATTGTTCCGTTGGGCGTATCGTTTTATACCTTTTCATCCATTAGTTACATGATGGATGTGTATCGCGGTAAATATGAAGCAGAACGAGATTTTGTCGATGTTGCGCTGTATATGTCTTTCTTTCCGAAACTGACATCCGGCCCGATTGTCAGAGCGGACAGATTCTTGTCGCAGTTGAATAATAAACCGTGCGTTGACTTTGATAGATTTAAGTTGGGCATTCAGATTGTCGTCTGCGGTTTCTTTAAGAAAATGGTTCTTGCGGATCATCTGAACATATTTGTGAATGATGTGTTTGGGGCGCCGGCCGCATTTACAGGTGCAACAGTATTCCTTGCAACAGTAGCATATTCATTACAGATATATTTCGATTTTTCCGGATATTCCGATATTGCTATCGGTCTGTCTAAAATGATGGGATTTGACTTTGACAAGAACTTTAACCTTCCGTATCTGTCTTTGAATCCTACGGAATTTTGGAAACGCTGGCATATCAGCCTTTCTTCCTGGTTGCAGGAATACCTATATTATCCCCTGGGAGGAAATCGTAAGGGGAAGATCAGAACATATGTGAACCTGTTTCTGACGATGCTGATTGGCGGACTTTGGCACGGTGCGAACTGGACCTTTATCGTTTGGGGCGGAATAAATGGTCTTGCACTGGTTGTCCATAAGCTGTTCATGAATTGGAAACTGAAAAAGTTTGGCAGAAAAGATGCCGGCGGAACGGTCTGGAAGATCATTTCGGGTATCTTAACATTCCTGTTTGCAAACTTCTGTTGGATATTTTTCAGAGCGGATTCACTTTCAAATGCAATAGACGTTATCAAGCAAATTTTCTATACCGGTGCCGGAATCGAAAGACCGTATACCTGGGCGTTTTTCGCGCTTGCAATCGCACTTGCCGAGATTATCGCGGCTATTTGCAGAAGAAAAAAGAACTGCGGAAAATTAGAACAGGAGTATTTGGTTTTTGATTTAAGCAAGATCATTCCGCTTGCGTTGTTTTTTACATTGATAGGTATAACTGTCATTATGGCATACACAGGAGATACAGCATTTATTTATGGAAAATTTTAATTGATGAGAGGTTAAAATGGATAAGAAACCGTTAGTAGCTTTATTGACAAATAACGATGACGATGTCTATTGCTTTCGGCTTGAATTGATTCAGGCGCTGATCGCGGAAGGGTATGATATGCTCATCTCTTGCCCGGACGGTCCGAAATTTGAATTGATGAAGGACGTATCGTACATTTATGATAATCCGGAGATAGACCGAAGAGGTACAAGCATGGTTGCGGATGGGAAGTTATTGTTTCATTATCGGAAACTCTTCAAAAAATACAGACCCGCAGTTGTTTTGACCTATACGGCAAAACCGAATGTGTATGCAGGTATGGCGGCAAGAATGCTCGGAATACCGTATATCTGCAACGTGACGGGATTGGGCAGTGTTTTGAATAAGACAGGTGCCATGAGGGCATTTATTATGTGGCTTTTCAAGCGGTCTTACCGAAACGCGGCCTGCGTAATGTTCCAGAATTCCACAAACATGAAGCTTGCCGAAGAAAACGGCATGATAAAGGGTGATTACAGGTTGATTCCGGGTTCCGGGGTTGCTCTTGACCGATATCCGGTGCAACCTTATCCAGACGGCGGAAACGGCATCGACGGAGAACCCGTTATTTTCAACTATATCGGCCGCATCCTTCATGATAAGGGTGTGGATGATTATATTGAAGCGGCTAAACGGATTAAACAGAAATATCCGAACACGGAATTCAATATGCTCGGCTTTATCGAACCGACAGAAAACCATTATGAAGAAGAATTGCGTATTCTCGGTGAGCAGGGCATCGTTCATTACAGAGGTAGCCAGCAGGATGTGAAACCCTGGATCGCCCGATCCCACGCGATCATACATCCCTCTACCTACGGGGAAGGAATGAGTAATGTTCTTCTTGAAAACGCCGCAAGCGGAAGACCGATAATCACGACCGATAATCCCGGGTGCCGGGAAACGGTGGTCGACGGAAAATCCGGCTGTATTTATCACGGCGGCGATGTTGACGCATTGGAAAAGAAGATCGTCGATTTCTTGTCTGTTACCAACGAATCGAGAAAATCAATGGGGTTATGCGGACGGAAATACATAGAAGAAAACTTTTCAAGGGTGATCGTAATTGAGACATATGCGGATCAGATCAGAACGATATTCCGCGAGAAAAGTTAAGTGTTGTGTAAAAGGTTTTGGTGCCGATAAATTCCGGAAGTATCACCTAAAAGTGCAGCGGTTAGTTGCAAAGGAACAATTATAAAACATAGCGGGGAGAAAATATGATAATAGGATATACAGCAGGTGTATATGATATGTTTCATGTCGGGCATTTGAATGTAATAAAGAATGCCAAATCGCTCTGTGATTATTTAATAGTTGCCGTGTCTACCGATGAGGTTTGCAATGAACATAAGCATAAAACACCCATCATTCCGTTTGAACAAAGAAAAGCAATAGTGGAAGCAATAAAATATGTTGATTTGGTAGTTCCTCAGGACGATTATACCGTGGAAGGAAAAATCAAAGCAGCAAAAGATAATAACGTTCAGATCATGTTCGTGGGTGACGATTGGAAAGGTACCCCAAAATGGGAAACCATCGAGCAGGAGCTCAACAAAATCAACGTTAAAGTAGTATATTTGCCTCATACAGACGGAATATCTTCCACAATGCTGCGCCAGATAATCCAGAAAGGTGAAAAGTAAGAGAAATGAGTTACAGTTTTCAAAAAATAATAGAATCCCTGCCGAAAAAGAAAAATTCAAACAGTTCCTGGTGGGTGAAACTGTGGGTACGCCGGGTATCGTTCCTTTTTACATATCTTTTGATCAATCTGGGCTTTTCTTCCAATGCCGTTTCCGTATTATCCGTTTTTGTATCAATAGCGGCTTTTATATGTTTTGCCGTTCCGGGTACCGTCAGTATGATCGTCGCTGTGGTTTTGATAAACCTTTGGCTGATCCTCGACTGCGTTGACGGGAATATTGCCAGATGCAAAAAAATGAAAACGGTATACGGGGAGTTTGTTGACGATATCGGCGGCTATTATGTTGTCGCCTTTGTTTATTTGGCAATTTCGATCTGCGCATACCATCAAGGCGGTTTGTTTATCAACGGATCATTCTGGATCGTGGTGGTAGGCGCGGTATCATCTATCTGCGATATACTGGCAAGACTGATCAATAAGGATTATGTGAATTTTTCAAAGAAACGTACAGACTATGTTGAAACCGATTATACGAATGAAAGTAAGAAATCACTCTCTTTCATCCGCAGACGTATCGGTAAAGAAATAGGTGTATCGGGTCTGTTCATGCCGTTTGCGATCATTGGTGCAATCTTTTCGGTTTATGATGTTATGACCGTTTTTTATGCGCTGTTTAACGGTGCGGCATTGCTTTCAACCACGGTAATATATATTTATAAGGCGGACAAGTATGATAAAGATCACAGACAGGATGCTTGCTGAAAGCCATTTATAACGCGGATTGAATCTGATTGCATATTTGCGGCGAAAACAAAAATTGACGGGGTATATAACAGTGATTTATATCGGAAATTATGTTGATGAATCCACTTATAAGATCATTACCGAAACCAAAACGCACGAACTGTCTCAGGCGGCAAGAATGTTTCAGGAACGGCTGATTCATAATTATCCCGTGAATGAAAACGGCAGTGCGTTTTTTTCCGTCATACCCAGGCCCGAAAATGAAAATTTACCGAATACCGTATCTGTGAACGGGAAGAAAATCGAATACTTCTGTTATGAAAAAAAACACGTCGGATCTTTTCTTTCAACGATGCGCAAACTTTACCGTCAAGTAAACAGTGCCGCAGACAATCGACCGAAAGGAACGCAGATGCCGGTACTGATGTATGCGGTAAATCCTTTGGCAATGATTCCGCTTATTTGGCTGCGGTTTTTCAAGAAAAATCTTTGCCTGATAACGATCTGCCCGGAGTTGCCGGAATTCAGAAGATACAGGAAAGGGATCGCTTCGATGGTAAAAAAAACACTGTATAAGTTTCTGAATCAAAAGTTTGACAGATATATTTTGTTTTCCAAAGAAATGAGCCGATATATTCCTCAAAACAAACCGTTTATGGTACTTGAAGGATTTGCGCCTGACACGGTATGCGAATATAAAAGCAAAGAAAAAAACATAGCCATGTATGCCGGCGGTCTGGCATTTGATAACGGAATTGAAATGATGATAGATGCCGTGCATCTGTCGAAATATATCGATGAGTTATGGATTTGCGGGGTCGGTGCGGGATTAGATTACATTACGGAACACACCGACGAAAAAGTTAAATATTTAGGACGGTTATCGAACAGCGAAGTGATTGAATATGAAAGCCAGGCAAAGGTTTTGCTGAACGTCAGAAATCCCGGTAATGAATTGACCGCTTTTTCATTTCCGTCAAAAATATTGGAATATATGTCGGCACAGGGGGTCGTCATTTCATCAAAACTCAAAGGAATTCCAAATGAGTATGATTCTCATATTGTGTTGCTTGATGAATACTCTGCGGAAGGCCTGGCCAAAAAGATGGATGAAATATTCCTGATGGGAAGTACGGAACTGAAACAATTTACTGAAAATAATTTGTCTTTCATGAAAGGAAAAACGGCATTCAGCCGCTGCGAGGAATTAAAATGCTTTGTTGAAGCTGCAAATAATTGCGGTTGACAGTCGCATGGTTTTAGGAGCGTAAAATGATCAAAAAAAATAAAGTGTGCTTGTGTTTCACAAGACCCAAAGATACGTATGTCGGCGGGGTCTGTTCAATGATCAACAGTTATATTTCAAACAAAGAATTGTTTGCGGATAACGGTTATGACGTCTCTTTATTTGATTATCATTGTAAAAAAAGATTCAAAAATTCAAAAGTTAACAATATATTCTATTCTTTCTGTCAAAGAAAAAGGTTGATCGAATACATCCGGCGGGAATGCTGTGAAATATTAAATATACACACTTCAAGAGAATTTCTTTTCATAAAGGACGTTCTTTTGGGAAAGGCAATAAAAAAACGCTTCGGAACAAAAACCGTTCTGAACATTCATGTCGGAGATGCTTCAACTGTATTTAACAGAATACCGGCTTTCCTGCAAAAAAAATTGATAAACGATTGTAATAAATATTTCGACAAAGTTGTATTTTTGACCGATAAAATCAGGCGTCAATTTATTGAACGCGGTTTGAAAGAAGACAAAGGGACCGTGCTGTATAATTTTTATGATTTCGGTTTTCCCTGCGAAGAGTTATCCCAATTCGGCAGTAATAAGGATGAACTGGAACTGACATTTATCGGTATGATAAACAGGGACAAGGGAATTCTTGAACTTCTGAAAGCGGTAATCGACGTAAAGGAACGTTTGAATATCAAACTAAATATTTGCGGAACCGTTACGGATCCGTCTATTGAAGAACAGTTTAACGGTTTGATCAGCCAGAATCCGGACATTGTCAAAGCACATGGTTATGTGGATAAACAGAAAAAGTATGATATTCTTTCGGATTCAAGCGTGCTGATTTTACCGTCATATCATGAGGGATTTCCTCTGGTGATTTTAGAAGCGCTGGTGACCGGCTGCGCAATTATTGCAACTCCGGTGGGCGCCATTCCGGAAGTGCTGGATGAACAGAACTATATGTCCATTGAGCCGGGATCTGTGGATTCTATTACGAATGCTATTTCTTATTTATATGAGAATCGGGATAAATTAAAAGAAATGCAGCGGGCGAATTATCAGAAAAGTAAAAATTATACGCTAAAAGAGCATGTCAATAATCTGACTCAAATATATGACTGCATCCGGAATTGAAATGGCGGAATGATATGTTATCCGGACGGTGCGTTTTTGCTTTTTCGGAAAATTTTTTTATTGTGATGTTGATGAAAGGGGCTATGGTTTAATGATGAATGATCATTCAGACATATATCAAAATAAAAACGGCATAAGACCAACCGTATTCGTGTTTTTTCTTTTTGAGGTGCTGATGTTATTTCAGACCGATTATCTTAATTTAGGTACCATAGTGGCCGGCGCCTCTTCGGTGTTGGTCGTTATAACTTATATGCTTGAATTTCAGGGCAAAATCTCTTTGAATGCAGGTAATATACTGGTATTTTGTTATCTGGTCGTTTTGGGCTTCGGTACTTTTGTTACGGGACTGTCCTCAAAGTTGACTCAGTTTGCTGTATATGTACTGATATATATATTATTGTCACCGTTAGAGGTAAATGAAAAAGAAAAAAGACTGTTAATTGACGGGTTTGTTTGGGCAAGCGTTTTTTATGCCGCGCTTATTATTTATTCCCGGTTATCCGACCCTACTCAATACTACCATTCAAGAATAACACTGTTCGGCTCATCGATTGATCCGAATTATATCGGCTTGCCGTTGATAATGTCGTTTTCTATTTTTCTGTTTGAAATATTTAATGAAAGAAAGAGTGCTCTGAAAATAGTTGCGCTGGTTGTTTTGGCTTTTGCCATTCTTTTGACGTCTTCACGCGGTAATTTTTTGGCTTTGGCTTTATGTGTGATCGCAAATGTTCTGCATCTATTAAATAACCGTAAATTGAGTTTGCTTAGAAAAGGACTGATTATTGCTCTTACGATTATTGCGCTGATTATTTTTTATAATTATGCCAGCAATAATTATGGTGATTTTTTGAACCGAATGATATTATTTGATCAGGATGAGACGGGAAACGGAAGAACGGAACTTTGGAAACGGGGAATTGATCTGTGGTTGGAAAAACCGATATTCGGCGGCGGTTATGAAGCTTTGGGAAGACAAATCCGTAAGGGCGCTCATAATACGTACGTACAACTCTTGTGTGACACCGGTATTGTAGGGTTTATACTGTTCGTTTCGTTCCTTGTTGGCATCGTCAAAAAGTGTTACCGGCGGGATAAAAATCTGTTTTTTGCCATGTTGGGACTTCTTTCCCACAGTTTCTTCTTGGGAGCTATTTCGAACAGATGCTTTTGGGTTGGATTGATTATGGTAGGTATGGCTGTAAGCAAAAACAGTCAGGACTCGGATAATGCGAAAACAAAGTCTGCAAACACGGTTGACTTTCGAATGGAAGGATATTGATTTGGACCTGCGGTATGCAGAGCGTCGAAAGTTCATCGTCTGCATTGGTTACACATAGTTGGGGCATGAAACAGTCATCGAAAATTTGAGTTGGTGGGATAATTATACTGATTATCTTTTCTGATTTGTTAAAAATGTACTTATAATATTTGGCTACGGTTTCAATTAAAAGAAGGATAGGGTGAGCATAATGAATATACTTGAACTGGCGGGATTTCATTCAAATTATGGGAGTAATTTCATCCCATCTTTAGAGAATTTGGACCGGAAACTGGTTGAACAAGGACATAAGACGTTTTATATTTTTTCAAACGAAAACCTTTCTGAGGGCTTCTATGAATGGGAAATTCCTTTTTCCCGGAAACATACCACAAAACTGTGTAATTTTCATGCGATTTCCTTTATAAAAGAAATTAGCAAATTCATTCGGGAAAACAATATAGATATTGTGCATGCCCATTTTTGTTCAAGTTTATATGTTTCTTTAATTAAAAAATTATCGCCTCCGAACGTCGTGTTTTATCAGCAGATGCATACGTGCCCTTATAATAATGTCAAATGTCGAAAAGCAACGGTAAAAAGAATCAGAAATTTTTTTGTGTTTGACAAAAAGATTACTGTTGTATGTATCTCAAAAGCAATGATGCCTTTAATAGAGTATATGTTTCCACGTAATAAGGTTATTGCCCGTATCAACTGTATTGATTTTTCACGGCTTGAAAAAAGACAGTATAACAGAAATCCCGATTTTCGTATTCTTCTTTTCGGGTATAATTATTCTGTGAAGGGCGTTGATATTGCCATTAAAGCCGTGTTGAAAGCAAAGGAAACCATAGATGATCTTCATTTGGATATAATAATGGGAGATAATTTGGAGGCAAACTCTCAACGGATCATTCAGGAGTTCGGAGGAATACCGTCTTGCGTATCCATATTACAACCAACGAATAATATTAAACCGTTTTACCAAAACCATACGGTATTTTTGAATGCTTCAAGGTCAGAGGGCGGATCTTATGCGATTTTAGAAGCATATTACTCCGGGGCGCTTTGCGTGATATCGGATGTTCCGGCAACCAAAGAATCAAAATTGCCTGACGCAATTTTGTTCGAGAGTGAAAACCCTGACGCCCTTGCCGATGCTTTCGTCAAGGCATATCAGATAAAAGACACTTATTCAAATAATGTTGAATATGTTGAAAATAATTTTTCTATCGACAGCTGGTCTGAAAAAATCATTGAAATGATGGAATTGAATTGAAGAAATTGCAGTTGAAAAGGAGCTTGTCATCATGGGACTATTTACAAATAAAACACTGATGATCACGGGAGGAACCGGTTCATTTGGTAACGCAGTTCTTAACCGCTTTTTGAATACCGATATCGGCGAGATCCGTATTTTTTCACGCGATGAAAAGAAACAGGACGATATGCGCCATGAATATCAGTCGAAATATCCTGCGGTTGCGGACAAGATCAAGTTTTATATCGGTGACGTTCGTTCGCTTCAATCATGCAAAGAAGCCATGCACGGGGTGGATTATATATTTCATGCCGCAGCGCTTAAACAAGTTCCGTCGTGTGAATTCTTTCCGATGGAAGCTGTCCGGACAAATATTATCGGAACGGACAATGTTTTGACTGCCGCTATCGAGGAGGGCGTGGAAGCGGTCATTTGTCTTTCCACCGATAAGGCGGCATATCCGATCAATGCGATGGGCAAATCAAAATCACTTGAAGAAAGCGTTGCCATTGCAAAATCCCGTTATTCGGGAAAGACAAAGATTTGCTGCACGCGATACGGCAACGTTATGTGTTCCCGCGGATCTGTCATCCCGCTTTGGATTGATCAGATCAAAGCCGGCAATCCGATCACGGTTACCGAGCCTTCAATGACGCGGTTTATCATGTCGCTTGATGAAGCCGTTGATCTCGTTTTGTTTGCTTTTGAACATGGCGAGAATGGAGATCTGCTGATCATGAAAGCTCCCGCCTGTACGATTCAGACACAGGCGGAAGCGGTATGCGAACTGTTTGGCGGCAAGAAAGAAGATATAAAGGTCATCGGGATCCGTCACGGTGAAAAAATGTATGAAACGCTTCTGACCAATGAGGAATGTTCAAAAGCCGTCGATATGGGAAATTTTTATCGTGTGCCCGCGGACAATCGAGGTTTGAACTATGACAAGTACTTCAAAGAGGGCGACGAGCAGCGCAACGCTCTGACGGAATTTAACAGTAACAACACAAGAAGATTGACCTTGGAAGAAACCAAAGAGACCATTGCTAAGTTGGCATATATCCAGGAAAGACTTGCTGAAAAATAAACGGTAGATAGGGAAGAAACGGATATGTATGATTTCAAATGGCAGAATAACGGAAAAATCAAGATCTGTATCGGACTCGGTACCCGCCCGGAGATCATCCGCCTGGCGGCAGTGATCAAACGTTGCAGGGAATATTTTGACTGCTGTGTGATTTATTATAATCAAAATTGGGATAAGCAGTTATCGACTGTGTTTTGGGAAGATTTTGACCTTGGCGGACCGGATCTTCTCGTCCCCGTCGTCGGCGATAATCTCGGGGTGACTTGCGGAAATATTCTCGGCAGAAGTTATGAGATACTTTCCGAACTCAAACCAGATGCCTATCTGGTTCTCGGAGATACCAACTCCTGCCTGTCAGCCATTTCTGCAAAGCGTTTACATATTCCGCTGTTCCATATGGAGGCGGGGAACCGCTGCAAGGATGAGTGTCTGCCGGAAGAGACGAACCGCCGCATTGTCGATGTGATCTCCGATGTTAATCTGCCGTATTCCGAACCGGCAAGAAAATATCTGCATGAACTCGGAATGCCGAAAGAACGTACGTATGTTACCGGTTCTCCGATGGCGGAAGTGCTTCGGATGAATCTTGAAAAAATCGAAAGCAGCGATATTCTTGAAAAACTCGGATTAAAACCGGATAACTATATTCTGCTTTCCGCACACCGTGAAGAAAACATTGATACCGATAAAAATTTCGAATCGCTCTTTAACGCGATCAATTCCCTTGCCGAAAAGTACGATATGCCGATCCTTTATTCCTGTCATCCGCGTTCCAGAAAGAAACTGGAATCGACCGGATTCAAGCTTGATCCGAGAGTGAAAGTCAATGAACCGCTTGGATTCAACGACTATAACAAACTTCAAATGAATGCGCTCGCAATCGTGTCCGATTCCGGAACGCTGCCGGAAGAAAGCAGTTTCTATCTTTCTATCGGACATCCGATCGCCGCTGTGTGTATTCGCACTTCAACGGAACGTCCGGAAGCCATGGAAGCCGGCGATTTTATTCTTGCCGGCATTTCGACCGCCCAACTTTTGCAGGCTGCGGATATGGCAATTACGATGAAGCGCGAGGGCGTTCTCGGCAAACCGTGTGCCGATTATACGGACGAAAACGTGTCCATGAAAGTGGTGCGCATCATTCAAGGGTATGTGAATGTGGTCGATAAAATGGTTTGGAGAAAATACTGATGAATATATTAGTGACCGGTTCGGCAGGCTTTGTCGGCAGAAATCTTGTGGAAAATCTGAAAAACATCAGGGACGGAAAAAACAGAACAAGACCCGGAATCAGCATAGAAAAAATCTATGAATATGACCGGGATAATACGTTTGAAGAACTGGACACATTTTGCGCGGATTGTGATTTTGTGTTCAACCTTGCCGGCGTGAATCGTCCGCAGGATCCCAAAGAGTTCAGGGCGGGGAATTTCGGGTTTGCCTCCACACTTCTTGATACCTTGAAGAAACACGGCAACAAAGCGCCGGTCATGCTTTCCTCGTCGATTCAGGCAACACTTTCCGGACGGTTCGGCAATTCCGAGTACGGACGAAGCAAGAAGGACGGCGAGGAACTGTTCTTTGAATATGCCGAAGAAACCGGCGCGAAGGTGCTGGTTTACCGTTTCCCGAACCTCGTCGGAAAATGGATCAGACCGAACTATAATTCCGCTGTCGGAACATTCTGCAACAATATCGCAAATGATCTGCCGATCACGGTGAACGATCCGAACGTTGAACTTGAATTGCTGTTTGTCGATGATCTGATCGAAGAAATGTTTGACGCTCTCGAAGGTAAGGAACACCACTGCGAGTTTGACGGTGTGGAAACGATTCTGCGTGAAGACGGCAGATATTGCGCCGCAACAATCACACATAAAGCAACGCTGGGCTATATCGTTGAATGCCTGAATACATTTCACGATCAGCCGCAGACGCTTGTTATGCCGTCCATTCCGGATGGCAGTTTTGAGAAAAAACTTTATTCCATGTATTTGTCCTATCTGCCAAAGAAAAAGGTTGCCTTCCCGCTGAAAATGAATGTGGATGACCGGGGATCTTTTACCGAACTGTTGAAAACCGCCGACCACGGACAGTTCAGTGTAAACATTTCCAAACCGGGAATCACAAAGGGGCAGCACTGGCACAACAGCAAGTGGGAATTCTTTATTGTTGTTTCCGGTCACGGTTTGATTCAGGAACGCAAAATTGGAACGGATGAGATCATCGAGTTTGAAGTCAGCGGTGATAAGATCGAAGCGGTTCATATGCTGCCGGGATATACGCATAATATCATCAATTTGAGTAATACGGAAAATCTTGTAACAGTAATGTGGGCAAATGAACAGTTCGATCCGGATAAGCCGGATACGTTTTTTGAATCCATTTAATCAATCGTTTTTGGTATTAAGGAAGAAATAAATCATGCGAAAAAATATAGTTAATGATTTGTTATCAAAATATAGAAATATGAGCGTCGCTGTAAAAATGGCGTTTTGGTTTCTGATTTGCAGTTTCCTGCAAAAAGGAATCGGTATGATTACCACGCCGATTTTTACAAGAATTATGACCGAAAGTGAGTTCGGCAGATTCAGTGTATATAACTCATGGTATTCGATTTTTTCTGTTTTCGCCACATTGAGTATAACAGGAAACTGTTTTACAAGAGGGTTGGTGGTAACAGATAGTGAAAAAGCAAAGCGGGAGTTATCCTCCTCGTTTTACGGACTGGCAGTTACATTAATTGCTTTCTTCGGAATCGTGTATTTTGCTTTTCATAACTGGATCAACAGTGCGACAAAGTTGACAACCTATCAGTTTATTATGATGGGGATCGATTTTATAACGATTCAAGCCAGTAATGTTTGGATCAATGCGAAACGCGTAAAGTACGAATACAGAGGAATCGTATTCCTTACAATTGCAATGGCGGTTCTCAGGCCTGTAATTGCGGTTCTGTTGGTTCTGAATGCTCCGGCAACCCTCCAGGTTGAGGCACGACTTACAGGGGTGGCGATTGCAAACGCTGCTGTTTTTTCCTGGATAATTGTCTATATTTTCAAACGGGGTCGTAAATTTTACGACAGAGAAAACTGGAAATACGCACTTACATTTTGCATACCGCTGATCCCGCATTATTTGTCAAAAACCATACTTAATCAATCTGACAGGATCATGATCGCATACTTTGTCGGCAATTCAGAGGCCGGGTATTATTCTATTGCATATACTATTGCAGCGGTAATGACGATGTTTAATAACGCGGTTGCTCAATCACTCGATCCATGGATTTATAAATCGATCCGCGAAAAAAAATTGGATAAAATCGGACCGATATCGTATAAAATTACTGCGGTAATCGCACTTATTAATTTCATCGTAATGGCAATAGCACCGGAAGTATTGGCTATTCTTGCGCCCTCAAGTTATTCAAGCGCACTATGGGTAATCCCGCCGGTTACAGCAAGCGTATTCTTTATTTTTATGTATGATTTGTTTGCTTCATTTCAATTCTTCTTTAAAAAGACAAAGCTTGTGGCCGTGGGATCATGTGCAGGTGCAGTATTAAATGTTATTTTAAATGCGATTTTTATTCCGATTTTCGGTTATATTGCCGCCGGCTATACAACATTGGTTTGTTATGGTTTGTTTGGCGTGCTGCATTATTTCTTCATGCGGCAAATGTGTAAAAAATATTTGGACAACTATAAAGTGTATGATGGGAAGATTATTTTCGGAATAGGGTTTTTGCTGATCATTGCTATGTTTGTCATGCTGATGTTATACAAGTTCAGAATTATCAGATATTGTATTTTGGGTATCATAGCAATTTTCCTGTTGCTGAAAAGAAAAGCCATACTGGCACTTTTCAACGACATTAAATAGAATACGGAAAAGTTTGTGAAAATTATTGTATCCTCAGCGTCGTGGTCTGTGATTACGGATTATATAAAAGAAACGAGGTATTAATATGGATAGAACAGAGATTAGAAAATATCAGCTAACGCAATTGGGCATTCTTGCTGATGTTGATGAAATATGCAAGCAATTGCATATTAATTATTATTTAATAGGCGGAACTTTACTGGGTGCGGTAAGACACGGGGGATTTATTCCTTGGGATGCAGATGTGGATATCGCAATGAAACGGCGTGATTATGAAACTTTCAGACGTTATTGGGAGAGTCTGAAAGACGAAACGCGATATTTCTATCAGCACTATACAACTGATTCAAAGCATAGAGCTCCTCATGCTGTTTTGCGAATTAAGGGGACGCACGTAACAGTTACAAATATCAAATCAACAAACTTCTCAAAAAACGACGGCATTTTTCTGGATATATTCCCCTTGGATTATGCTCCGAATGATGAGAAAAAGCAACGGCAGCAGGCACGATATATTAAATTTATTAAAAAAATGATTTATTATAAGAGCGGAACGATCAACAGCAATAATTCCTCATTGAAAAAAATAATTAAAAAGTTTTTGCAGCTGTTGCTTTCCCCAATCGGTTTTAGATTTCTTTCGGAAAAAATGGATGGGATAATGCAAAAATACAATGATAATTCTTCCGGGTATCTTGTAAGCATGGGGAGTCATTATTCGTATCAAAAGCAACTGATGAAAGAGGAAGTATACGGTGATCCGGTTCTTTTGAAATTTGAAGATAATCTATATTATTGCCCGGAAAAAACGGACGCCTATTTATCACAATTGTACGGTGATTACATGACGCCGCCCCCGGCAAAAGATCAATTCGGATATTTTGAAAACATAAATGTCGATTTCGGAGAAAAAACGGTTTAAAAACGAATACTGATTGAAATATTTTTTATTAAAGTCAAGGAGAAAAAGTATGATAATCGGTTATACGACAGGCGTATATGATATGTTTCATATTGGGCATTTAAACGTAATACGCAGAGCAAAGGAACTGTGTGATTATCTGATAGTTGGCGTTAGCACGGATGAATTGGTTCAACATGAAAAAAACAAGACACCGGTGATTGCGTTTGAGGAACGGATGGCCATAGTTGAAGCTATAAAATATGTCGATATGGTTGTGCCGCAGGCTGATAAGAATAAAATGGCAGCTTGGGAAAAATATCATTTTAATAAGATGTTTGTTGGATCCGATTGGCAGGGAACGGAAACATGGAACAGATTTGAAGAGCAGTTCAAGGCGGTAGATGTTGAAATTGTTTATCTTCCGCATACCGATGGTATATCAAGTACGCGATTAACAGAGTTCGTAAAGAATCATCTTTAAGACAATGCGTTCATCATCTTTGGAATTATTTTTATTAACAAGGCGGAGAGATTTTTTCGTTTTGTTCGGTTGCAGTTGGCTTTTTGTGATCAAAAAGGTCAGAAAACAGCGAAACATTAAAAAGGTTACTATGTTTATATTATGAACATAGTAACCTTTTTATATATCGATATCTAAATACGACGAAATGACAAAATGTCAATAAACTATATTGACAAATAAATGACGGTGTGATATACTGAACCTATCATTTTTGAGTTGGGAACGGTATGAAACGTAATGAATTATCTTGATGTCAAACGTATATCGGAAAAATGGAACGTGCCCGAGCGGCGCGTAACCGCCCTTTGCCGCAGCGGGCGTGTTATCGGTGCAAAAAAGGATGGAAAGGTATGGCTGATTCCGGACGATGCCGAATTGCCGCTTGACGGTCGCACGAAAGAAGCTGTGAAAGAGAAAGCGGACAGTCTTTCAAACCAGACCACGGTCGGCTATACTTCCGTCGGCGCACGTACACGTGTTTATAATATGTTCTGCGATACATACGGCAAGGAACCGAAGAACGTGGCATTTACCCCTTACCGCATCTGTCCTATCGGTGCGCATTCCGATCATAATCTCGGTAAAATTACCGGGTTTGCCATTGACAAGGGTATTTATATCGCCTACGGTCCCAAAATGAACGGCATAATAGAATTGCGGTCACTGCAATTCCCGAAACGGGCGCAGTGGCACGTTTCAGAAGTCCCGCAGATAAAAGAAAACGACTGGGCAGACCATTTGAGAGGTGCAACTATCGCACTATCCGGGCGTTATCCGCTTCGCATCGGGCTTTGCGCCGTTATCGACGGTGAACTTCCGATCGGGGGTTTATCCTCGTCGGCGGCGGTTATTATTACCTATCTTTCCGCCCTTGCCCGTTTGAACAATATCGTTCTGTCTCCCGCTGAAATGATTGCCATTTCCAAAGAAGCCGAAAATAAATATGTTGGTGTGTCCTGCGGAAAACTTGATCAATCCTGTGAAGTATATTGCCGGAAAGAACAACTCCTGTATCTTGATACCCGGGATGACAGTTTTGAACTGATTAAAACTCCGCAGAATATGAAACCCTATGAAATCGCCATTTTCTTCTCCGGCATAGAGCGCTCGCTCGCATCTTCCAAGTTCAATATGCGTGTGGACGAGGCACGTTCTGCCGCTTATGCACTGATGGCTTTTTCCGGAATGGAATACGGTAAATTTGACGAAGCGAATCTTCGCGACGTACCCTATGAGGCATATCTGAAATATAAAGACAAACTTCCCGATAACTGGGCAAAACGTGCTGAACACTGGTACACGGAGTACCGGCGTGTGGAAGCCGGCGCAGAAGCGTGGCGCCGGGGTGATATTGAGGAATACGGCCGACTTTCGTTTCAGAGCGGTCGAAGCAGTATTGAAAACTGGGAAACCGGTTCTCCCGAACTCATTAAGCTTTACGAAATCATGACGCATACCAAGGGGATTTACGGCGGACGTTTTTCCGGCGCGGGATTTAAGGGATGCTGCATGGCACTTATCGATCCGGCATACGAAAAAGAAATATTGGAACAGGTTGAAAAAGAGTACCTCGAAACATTCCCGACTCTGAAAGGGAAATACAGCGCACATATTTGCCATACGGCTGATGGAGTGATGTTATGAAATGCTTGATTCTGGCTGCGGGATATGCCACAAGACTTTATCCTTTGACCGAGAATTTCCCGAAACCGCTGCTTAAAGTCGGCGGAAAACCTATCATTGACTGGCTGATCGACGATCTTCGGACCGCAGACAAAATCGATGAATTTGTTGTTATTTCGAATCACAGGTTTGCGCATTGCTTTGACGATTGGGCAAAATCAAAGGACTATAAAGTCACGGTCGTTGATGACAGAACAAGCACCAACGATACCCGACTCGGTGCGGTCTGTGACATCAGGTTCGCTATCGAAAAACTCGGACTTGACGACGATATGATGGTACTTGCCGGCGACAACGTTCTCGATTTTTCGCTGACAAAGTTCCTCAATTACGCCATTCAAAAGAAGGCGTCCTGCGTGATGCGGTACTTTGAACCGAAAAAGGAAACTCTGCCAAAGCGCGGCGTCCTCGAACTGAACGGGGATCGTGTTACAGGCATGGAGGAAAAACCTTCAAATCCGAAAACGCAGTGGTGCTGCCCGCCGTTCTACTTTTATGTTAAAGAGGACAGTAAAAAGCTCGGTGATGCGATAAAGGACGGCTGCGGTGTTGATGCGCCGGGCTCGTTTATCGCGTGGCTGTGCGGCCGTTCGCCGGTATATGCTATGGAAATGCCGGGAAGCCGTTATGACGTGGGCAATCTCGAAAGTTATACGAAAATAAAGAATGAATACAGAGGCATTACGAAATGTTGAAGAAAAACGTTATTCTGGAAAACAAAACGATACTTGTGACGGGCGCCGCCGGATTCATCGGTTCGAATCTGGTCATGGAATTGTTTCGTACAGTCGGGCCGGTCACGATCGTTGGTCTTGATAATTGCAACGATTACTACGACGTGTCACTGAAAGACTATCGTCTTTCTGAAATCAAAAAACTGGCAGGCAAGTATTCGGACAGCAGGTGGACTTTTATCAAGGGAAATCTTGCGGACAGGGAACTGATTGACCGTATCTTCGCGGAATATGAGTTTGATGTGGTCGTGAACCTTGCTGCCCAGGCCGGGGTCCGTTATTCCATTGACCATCCTGACGTGTATATCGAAAGCAACATCATCGGTTTTTATAATATCCTTGAAGCCTGCCGGTATCATCCCGTTGAGCATCTTGTTTATGCTTCGTCCTCATCCGTCTACGGATCAAATAAAAAAGTGCCGTACAGCACCGAGGACAAGGTGGACAATCCCGTATCGCTTTACGCGGCAACAAAGAAAAGTAACGAACTTTTGGCACACGCTTACTCAAAACTCTATAATATTCCGTCTACGGGACTGCGTTTCTTTACTGTATACGGTCCTGCCGGAAGACCGGACATGGCGTACTTCGGCTTTACGAACAAACTGTTGAAAGGCGAAACAATACAGATTTTCAACTACGGAAACTGCAAACGCGATTTCACCTACGTTGATGATATCGTCGAAGGTGTCAAGCGCGTTATGCAGCACGCACCCGAAAAGAAAAACGGGGAAGACGGTCTGCCTGTCCCGCCGTATGCGGTTTACAACATCGGCAACAACAGCCCGGAAAACCTGCTCGACTTTGTGCAGATCCTTTCCGAAGAGCTGATCCGCGCAGAGGTGCTTCCTGCCGATTACGACTTTGAAGCACATAAGAAACTCGTACCCATGCAACCCGGCGACGTGCCGATAACTTACGCCGATACCACAGCCCTTGAAACCGATTTCGGTTTCAAACCGTCAACCTCTCTTCGTGACGGATTGCGCAAGTTCGCCGAATGGTATAAAAAATATTACAATATCTGATATCGTTTTGCATTTTCCATTGCCATAGGGACACCATAGGGATGATAATGCACTGAAACACATACAGTCTTTTATGCCGATTGCGAGTCGGAAAAAAGCAACTCGAAGAAAAAAAGGAGAGATACGTATGCGTATTGCAGTTGCAGGAACCGGTTACGTCGGTCTGTCTGTGGCAGTTCTTCTGGCACAGCATAATGAGGTCAAAGCGGTGGACGTCATCCGGAAAAAGGTCGATCTTATCAATGATGGGAAAAGCCCGATCGCGGATAGCGAAATCGAAGAATACCTGGCATATAAAGATCTGAATCTTATTGCCACAACGGATGGTGTGCCGGCTTACAGGGATGCTGAAATTGTCATCATTTCCACACCGACCAATTATGACCCGAATAAGAACTATTTTGATACTTCATCCGTGGAGTCGGTCATCGAACAGGTTATTTCCGTCAATCCCGATGCCGTGATGATTATCAGGTCTACCGTTCCGGTCGGGTATACAGAGAGTGTGAGAGAAAAATTCAAATGTGACAACATTCTTTTCAGTCCGGAATTTTTAAGAGAAGGAAAAGCCCTTTATGATAATCTTTACCCGTCCCGAATCATCGTCGGTGTTCCGGTAGGGAATAAGCGTCTGGAAAAAGCAGCGCATACCTTTGCGGAACTTTTGCGGGAAGGGGCGCTTAAAGAGAATGTTGAGGCCCGTTTCATGAATCCGACCGAGGCGGAAGCCGTGAAACTTTTTTCAAACACGTACCTTGCGCTGCGTGTCAGCTTCTTTAACGAACTGGACACCTATGCCGCCGTGCGCGGGCTTGATACCGGATCTATTATTGAAGGCGTCGGACTGGACCCGCGAATCGGAAGCCACTATAACAATCCGTCCTTTGGCTATGGCGGTTACTGTCTGCCCAAGGATACGAAACAGCTGCTTGCCAACTATAACGACGTTCCGCAGAATATCATTTCGGCTATCGTTGCGGCAAACGGAACGAGAAAAGACTTTATTGCCGATCAGATTATCGCAAAGCAACCGAAAATTGTCGGTATTTACCGCCTGACCATGAAGGCCGGATCGGATAATTTCCGTCAGTCTTCCATTCAGGGCGTCATGAAACGTATTAAAGCCAAAGGCATTGAAGTGGTCATCTATGAGCCGACAATGAAAGATGATACATTTTTCAGCAGCCGGGTCATTCGTGATTTGAATGAGTTCAAGCAGATTTCGGATGTGATTGTTGCCAATCGGTACAACGAAGACATTGCCGATGTATTGGACAAAGTTTATACGAGAGATTTGTATTTCAGAGACTGAAAAACACGCAGTTGTGATCAATAAATGATTATCTGATTGGAAAGACTTTGAAAGATCAAGATTTTTTTGAAAAGTTATTGACTGGAATTACGGATCAAGCATTCATCAGCGGCTTGGGTGGTGTTTGAACAGTTATTTATAAAAAATAAGGGAATCTTTAAAAGGGGAGTTATTATGGCCAAAGAGGTTATTCTCAATCCAAATAAGCAATATAATGCTGTTGACGTTGCAAAATTCATTTGTGCAATATTGGTATTGACACGGCACGTTCCGCCATTTGGTGTTCCGCAAAATAGTATTACTGGTTGTATAGATTTTTTAATACGTGATTGTC